>CAJBMC010000035.1 GCA_903954055.1 uncultured Actinomycetes bacterium
ACATTTGTTGCGCCGCTCTTTCCATCTGAACCATTTTTTCCATCATTGCCAGATGGACCAGTTGGACCTTGAAGATTCTGCGCTGTTGGCCATCGCCCTTTTGATTTTGGCCCGTAGATAAGCAAGCTTCGAGTATCTATATAGAAGTCACCGTCATTTCCTACTGAGCTCTTTGGAGCGCCTTTGCCATTCAAGATTGTGTTGACGATTGAGGTTGTGGAGCGCCCCGCTCCATTTGCAACCTGATTGCTGGAGATCATCGCCATTAGGGCGACCAAAATTATTCTTCTTCGCGTGCGCCTACCCATCGCCTCAACCTCGCTCCCCTGCCCACTGAGGGCCAATTTCGGGAGTTAGTCTGGAAGAGCTCGACTACTCAGAGTAATCAGGGCTCCCCGGCTTCATCTTCACAGGGCGGGGCGGGGTGACTCTGCGTAGTTCACAGAGAGCGTCATAAATTCACAAGCTGCCCTCAGGTTCTGGGGATACCTTTCTGAGCATTGGGGTGTTAATTACAACCAAGCCAGCAACACGGGTGCTGGCAACTAGGGACAGGAGACATGCAAATGTCATCAAAGAAAAAGGTAGTCGCAATTGCGATTACAACTGTTGCACTGACTGCTGGATCTTTCGGCATCGCAGATGCAGCTTCTAAGTCAAAGGTTACAAAGACAAAGTTCACACAGTCATCAACAACAACTGGCATCGCTAACTCAATGGCTAACGGTGTTCCAGGTCATGGTGGAGAACTTGCATCAGTACTTGCAGCGCTCGTTACAAAGGGCACAATCACACAAGCACAATCAGATGCAATCACAGCTGCATATACATCTGCTGAGACTGCAGAGCATGCAAATGATCCACAAGGTCCTATGGGGCAGATGGGTCCAATGGGTGGCGGATTTGCTACTGACAAAGTTTCAGTAATTACATCCACACTTGGCATCGATGCAACAACATTGCAGACTCGCCTCAAGGCTGGTGATTCACTTGCAACAATCGCAGGTGCAAAGAAAGATGCACTCATCGCAGCGCTTGTTGCAGATGAGACAAAGCAGATTGACGCAGCAGTTACAGCTGGAAAGCTCACTGCAGCACAGGCGACTACATGGAAGTCGACTCTCACAGCCCACGTGACAGCAGAAGTTGAAGCAACTGCTCCTGTCGGCGGATTCATGGGTCCAAATGGTGGCAAGGGTGGCCGCGGCCACGGTGGTCCAAAGGGTGGAGCTGCTCCAACTATCCCAACACCATCAAAGACAACAGCTTCAAATTAAGAACTAACTTCATGTAGTTCTTTCATTGGGTAGAAAACCCGCCAAGTGTTCCATTCACTTGGCGGGTTTTCGTTTGCCGTAAGGGGTCGCGTGATTTAATTGCGTATGCGCATTCACATCGGTAGCGACCACGCGGGGCTCGAATTTAAGAATGAGCTCATCCACCACCTTGTTGCTGGTGGCCACGATGTCACTGACCACGGTCCCTACCAATTCGATGCGCTCGATGACTATCCCGATTTCTGCATCCCAGCGGCAGAGGCTGTCGCTAAGGATCCATCATCACTTGGAATCGTTCTAGGCGGCTCAGGAAACGGCGAACAGATCGCTGCCAATAAAGTTAAGGGTATCCGGGCGGCGCTTGTCTGGAGTATCGAGACTGCAAAGCTTGCTCGCGAGCATAACAATGCAAATGTAATTTCGGTCGGACAGCGTCAACACACTGCACAAGAGGTAAAGGATTTTATCGATACCTTTATTGCGACACCTTTTCCTGGCGATGAACGTCATGCACGACGCATTGCAAAGGTTGCAGCTTTCGAAGAGAAGAACTAACTCTTTATATATCTAAAGTCGTTGACTTGGTGATCTTTAGTAATTCCTTGACCTTCAAATCGCGTGACCGGGCGCCATTCAGGCCGATCAACTTTCCCACCTGCAAATAAAGTTGATGCGGCAAATACTTCCTCAATCCATTCTGCATATGGAACCCAATCGGTTGCGATATGAATAAAGCCACCTGCTTTTAGTTTTGGTGCAATCAAAGCCAGGAACTTGGCATTAACGATGCGGCGTTTGTTGTGGCGCTTCTTCGGCCATGGGTCTGGAAAGAATAAGTGGATGCCATCAAGTGAGCCATCGGCAATCATGTCGTGCACGATTAAGTGAGCATCGCCTTGGATGACTCGCAAATTCTTCAGACCGTATTCGTGGATGAGTGCAAATAACTTTCCAACTCCAGGGCGGTGAACATCGACTGCAACGAATCCAGTCTCAGGAAAATCGCGACCAATCAGGGCGGTCGCCTCCCCCATGCCAAATCCAATCTCAAGGATTACCTGGGTTGAATCTGGGAAGAGTTGATCGAAGTTTAAAAGAGTGGTGCTCTGCTCGATGCCATATCTATCCCAGTGCTTATCGAGCGCTACCTGCTGCGGGCCAGTGATACGTGTGCCACGGATTCGGTAGCTACGTACTGTTGGCTCTTCCATAGCGAGAATCTTATTGTTCGATTAGGCTCCCTTCATCCACTTAGTCGACTCAGCCACCTCAATCACATTGAGAACATCATTAAGGAGTAAACCGTGCCAGGAGTAAATCTCACACGCGCAGAAGCCCAAGAACGTTCCGCACTCGTCAAGGTCCATTCATACGATGTTGACCTAGACCTCACAAGCGGTAGCGAGAACTTCATCGTTAAGACCCACGTGAAGTTCGATGGTCTGAAGGTCGGCGCAACAACTTTTATTGATGCAGTTGGAAAATCTGTGATCAAGGCTGAACTCAATGGTGAAGCATTTGATCCTAAATTCGACGGCGAATCAATCTTTCTTCCACCTCTTGCTGCAACCAATGAGTTGTATGTCGAGTTTGAATGTATCTACTCAAAGTCTGGTGAAGGACTCCACCGTTTTGAAGATCCAGCTGATGGCGAGGTCTACCTCTACACCCAGCATGAAGTCCCAGATGCTCGTCGTACCTTTGTCTGCTTCGACCAGCCAGATCTCAAGGCGACATTTGCAATCTCAGCGACCGTGCCAAGCCATTGGGAAGTTATTTCAAATAACCCGGTCGCATCGAAGTCAGATGCAGGAGCGAATAAGAAGTGGGTATTCACAACAACTCCACGTATCTCTACTTATTTGACCGCGCTCGTCGCAGGTCCATACTTCAAGGTCGAGAGCGAATACAAAGGCGAAAAAGTTGTGCCGCTCGGACTTTACTGCCGTAAGTCACTTGCCGAGCACATGGATGCAGATGAGCTCTTCGACATCACTCGCCGTGGATTTGCTGCATTCGAGAAAGAATTTGGACTTGCCTATCCATTCGATAAGTACGACCAGATTGCAGTCGCTGAATTCAATGCGGGTGCGATGGAAAATGCAGGCTGCGTAACTTTTGCTGAGAACTACTTTGTCTTCCGCTCAAAGGTGACAGATAAGGAATATAACTGGCGTGCAAATGTAATCCTCCACGAGATGGCACATATGTGGTTCGGTGACCTAGTCACAATGAGCTGGTGGGATGACCTTTGGCTCAATGAGTCATTTGCAGAGTGGGCCTCTTACTACACACTTGCAACAGCAACTCGCTTTACAAATTCATGGACGGTCTTCAACGCAGAGCGCAAGAACTGGGCATACCGCCAGGATCAGCTCTCATCGACTCACCCAATCGCAGTAGATATGTATGACCTCGAAGCGGTAAAGACAAACTTCGATGGAATTACTTATGCAAAGGGGGCATCTGTCTTGCAGCAGCTCGTTGCCTATGTTGGCATCGAATCTTTCGTTGCAGGTCTCAAGCAGTACTTTGCTAAGCATGCATGGGGCAACACAACGCTCAACGATTTAATTGTTGAACTTGAGGCAACATCAGGTCGTGACCTCAAGCCTTGGATTGCAACATGGTTACAGACAGCGGGCGTAAACACATGGCGCCCAGAGCTTGTAATTGATGGCGACAAGTACACATCAGTTTCAGTAAAGCAGGAGGCTCCACTTGTTCCTGCGGGATCGAAAGAGCTTCGTCCGCACCGTATGGCGGTTGGTCTCTATGACATCGCAAATGGCAAAGTAGTTCTTCGTAAGCGCATCGAACTCGATGTTGCCGGCGCAACTACTGTCGTACCAGAACTTTCCGGAGAAAAAACAGCAGATCTAGTCGTACTCAATGATGGCGACCTGTCTTACGGAAAGCTTCGCTTCGATGATCGAAGCATTGCAACCCTGAAGAGCCACCTCGGAAGTATCGAAGATTCTTTAACTCGCGCCTTAGCGTGGTCTGCGGTCTGGGACATGACTCGTGATGGAGAACTTGCGGCAAGTGATTACGTTCCAATGATTCTCAACGCACTTACTCATGAAAATGATGTCGCTGTTGTTGCAACGCAAATGCTCCAACTCGGCACCGCAGTAGAGCTTTATGCCGCAGATAAGAACCGTGACGGCCTTCGTGCGGTTCTTGCCGATGGAATTGAGAAGTTGCTCAATAGCGCTGCCGCGGGAAGCGATCTACAACTTCAATACGTTCGCAGCTTTGCAGCAACTGCAAAGTCAGCCAATCAGGTTGCTCGCGTACGCGATATTCTCGATGGAAAACTTGCCGGCGTAACTGTCGATGCAAACCTACGTTGGACCTTGCTCAACTCATTGGTCGAGCGAGGCGCTGCAACAGTCGCTGAGGTCGAAGCAGAGCTGGCAAACGATAAGAGCGCTGACGGTGAAAAGGCAGCAGCATTCGGTCGTGCAGTTGGCGCAGATGCTTCGACAAAGGCAACTGCGTGGGAGCTCGCAACCACAAAGGACATCTCAAACCATATTCAGATTCAAACGATACAAGGATTTAACCGCCCAGGCCAGCGTGAATTAACTGCGCCATATGCGGATAAGTACTTCGATTTGATCATAGATTATTGGACATCACATACATATGAGTTTGCTAGCAACATTGCGCTTCTTGCATTTCCTAGCTACCAAGTATCAGATGCAACGATGAAGAAGGTTGAAAGCTGGCTTTCAGGTGCGGGTAAAGATGCACCAAATGGTCTTCGACGGATTGTCTCCGAACAGCGTGACGCACTAGCTCGCGCGCTGAAGGCGCAAGCAAAAGACGCATAAGTCATAGTAAAGAAAAGAGCCCCGGTCGCATTGACTGGGGCTCTTTTCTTAATTCTTATTAATCGATTGAGTTAATAACGTCGTGCTTCTCTTTCTTATCCTTCTTTGGCGCCGAAGTAATCCAAGCGAGGCCACCAATGACCAAGAAGAGCGCAATCGGCGTTGCGACAAAGTACAAGAATGTCTGCACCGCGGTGAGGCCTTCACCTGGCATAGCGCCATCCTCTTGATTGATCATAGGAAAATTGATCATAGGTAGGAGGTGTGCTGCGTGAGATAACGTCGTAATCATGAGGAAGAGTCTATCCTTACTCTCTATGAGCGACCGTACACAGGCAATTTTCGATTGGTTCACCGGCGCACCATTGCGTGTGCTCTCAATCTCAGTCATCGCACTTCTCAGCCACTTCTTAGGTAACCGCGCAATCGACCGCGCAGTTGCAAAGATTGCTAGCGTCGACCTCAAGCCCGGTCCAGGCGTTATCGCGCGACAGGCTGAACGTGCCCGCACCATCGGCACAGTTCTTGCATCTATCTACAACGCATTTCTCTGGGCAATCGCAACCGGAATGATCTTGAGTGAGTTTGGATTTAATCTCGGACCTGTCATCGCATCGGCCGGAATTCTCGGAGTTGCACTTGGCCTAGGTTCTCAGACTCTTGTAAAGGATTTTCTCTCTGGAATCTTCATGCTTGCAGAAGATCAATATGGCGTTGGAGATAGCGTCAAAGTTGGAGAAATCGAAGGAACAGTCGAAAAGGTTGGCCTTCGTATCACGACAGTTCGCGATTCGCAGGGAACCCTCTGGTATTTACGTAACGGTGAAATTCTCGTTGTTGGAAATAAATCTAAGAAATAGTTTTAATCCTCAAATGAATTAAGCAGGTGCTCTGCAGCTCCTGAGAGATAAGTCCATAACTTTGCCTTTGAGACGTCATCAATATCTGTTCCATTTACCGCGGCTTCCATACATTCAAGCCAGGCATTCTTTGCCGCTGGTCCGATTTTAAAACCAGCATGACGCATACGAAGGCGTGGGTGACCGCGCTCTTCTTGATAGGTAGTCGGCCCGCCCCAATACTGCTCTAGGAACATCTGCAATCTTCGAGCAGCGCCAGCCATATCGCTCTCGGGATACATCGGGCGCAAGATCTCATTGGTCGCAACGCGTGCATAGAACTGAGAGACCAAATCCGCGAAGAAAGGCGCTCCCCCGAACAACTCGTAATAGTTCGTTGTATCGCGCTCTGCCATCAGACTCTCAATTCGCTAACGTGCTTTCCTTTAGCTATTTGTAGCACTGCAAGGGCTGAGACGATACACATCGCTGCTGAGATATAGAACGCAATTGCGTAATCGCCGAAGTGCACTCGCAAGAGCGCCGCACCAAAGGCTGCAGTTGATGCTCCGATCTGATGCGCAACGAAAACCCATCCATAGACGATAGTTCCGCGGCTAGAACCCAAAATTGTTCGGCAGAGAACCATGGTTGGAGGAACTGTCGCAACCCAATCGAGACCGTAGAAGATTACAAAGACCAATGTCGATGGATGTACTGATGCAAATAAAATCGAAGGCAGCAAGAAGAGCGATAGCCCTCTGAAACCATAATAAAAGAAGAGCAATTTACGTGGATCGTATTTATCTGTGAGGTAACCAGATGCGAGAGTTCCAACGACATCAAAGACGCCAACTAGGGCCAAGAGTGAAGCCGCTACTGGCTCTGCCATTCCGTGATCGTGCGCCGCCGGAATGAGGTGCGTACCAATGAGCCCATTTGTTGAAAGTCCACAGACGAAGAAGGTGAAGAAGAGAACTTTAAAGTCATAATCAGACTTAGCCTTCTTGATGGTATCGATTGCTAATTGGAAGGCGGACATATCGCTCTTCGGCGCAGGTTGCCAATCCTCAGGAGCGCCATATGGAGTTGTACCAATTGCTTGCGGGCTCTCTTTGAGGAAGAGATAGATAAGCGGCACAACGATTAAAGATGCAGCTGCAATTGTGATTGAAACGGATTTCCAACCATAGGCGATTGCAAAATGTGAGAGCAACGGAAGAAATACCAATTGACCAGATGCGCCAGCTGCAGTCAGGATGCCGACAACGATTCCCTTATTCTTGATGAACCAGCGGTTTGCAATTGTTGCGGCAAAGACGAGCGCCATCGAACCGGTACCAAGGCCGACACAAACACCCCACAAGAGCCAGAGGTGCCAGGTCTGAGTCATCTGTGTTGTTGCAAGTGCGGAAAGTGCAACAAATGAGAGCGCTGTCATAACAACCTTGCGGACGGTGAAACGTTCCATCAAAGCCGCGGCAAATGGCGCAATAAGCCCGTAGAGCAGGACGTTGATTCCGATTGCAAGCGAAATTTGGGAGCGCGACCAACCAAATGCATCCTCAAGTGGAATGATCAAAACTGATGGCGCAGATCGAAAACCTGCAGTTGCCATAAGAGTCAAGAAGGTCACGACAAGCGCAGTCCATGCCGGATGTAGCTTTTTAGCCATTATTCAAATTACCTATCGCAAATATTTTGTGAGAAATACCTTCTCAACATCGCTTAGTGGACGGGATTTCTTGGTCTCCATAGAGACCGCTACTTGGACGCTCTTTACCTTGGCGTGAACAACACCGTCTTCGCCGACAACTTCATAACCAAGTACAAACGAGCTACTGCCGATTGACTCGACCCAGAGGTTTACATCGTAGAAGAGCCCACCGTTGTAGATCGGTACGAGGTAATCAATTTCATTGCGAGCAACAACCATCTCAAGGAGCGTTGGTTTTAAACCTTCAGATTGCGGCTCGTAATACGACCATTGAAAACGCGCCTCTTGAATATAGGTCAGATACTTTGCATTATTGACATGCCCAAATGCATCAATGTCATCCCAACGGACAAATTGTTTATTGGAGTAGATCATTAGCGAGTGAGCTTTCGATAGGTCGCGCGATGTGGACGAGCTGCATCTGCACCAAGGCGTTCGATCTTATTTGCCTCATATGATTCGAAGTTTCCTTCAAACCAGAACCACTTTGATTCACCTTCGTAGGCCAAGATATGTGTCGCCACTCGGTCGAGGAACCAACGATCGTGAGAGATCACCACTGCACAGCCTGGAAATTCGAGAAGCGCATTTTCGAGTGATCCGAGTGTTTCCACATCGAGGTCGTTTGTTGGTTCGTCGAGAAGCAGGAGATTTCCGCCCTGCTTCAAGGTAAGTGCAAGGTTGAGACGATTGCGTTCACCACCGGATAGAACTCCAGCTGGCTTCTGCTGGTCAGGGCCCTTAAATCCAAATGCTGCAACGTATGCACGTGATGGCATTTCAACTTGGCCTACCTTGATGAAGTCGAGACCATCTGAGACAACTTCCCATAAAGATTTCTTCGGATCGATTCCACCACGGGACTGATCTACATACGAAATCTTGACTGTCTCACCAATCTTTACCTTGCCTGAATCTGCTGGCTCTAGTCCGAGGATTGTCTTGAACAAGGTTGTCTTACCGGCACCGTTAGGACCGATAACACCGACGATGCCGTTTCGTGGCAATGTAAATGAGAGATCATCAATCAAGACGCGATCGCCAAAGCCTTTAACGAGGTGATCAACTTCGACCACGATATTTCCAAGGCGTGGCCCAGGTGGAATCTGAATCTCTTCAAAGTCCAACTTACGCATCTTGTCTGCCTCTGCCGCCATCTCTTCATAGCGAGCAAGACGCGCCTTTGACTTTGCTTGGCGACCCTTTGCATTCTGTCGAACCCAATCAAGTTCTTCAGATAGGCGCTTTGCGCGCTTTGCATCTTTCTGGCCTTCAACCTTAAGACGCGCAGATTTTGTCTCGAGATAGGTCGAGTAATTTCCTTCATATGGATATGCGCGACCACGGTCGAGTTCGAGAATCCATTCTGCAACGTTGTCCAAGAAGTATCTATCGTGAGTAATCGCAACAACAGTGCCTGGATACTTCGCCAGATGTTGCTCAAGCCATAGAACTGATTCGGCATCGAGGTGGTTTGTAGGCTCATCGAGCAGCAATAGATCTGGTGCCTCAAGGAGCAACTTACAGAGAGCGACTCGGCGCTTTTCTCCACCAGATAAAACCTTTACATCGGCATCGCCTGGTGGGCAGCGAAGTGCATCCATCGCTTGTTCGAGTTGTGAATCGAGCTCCCACGCATTGCGGTGATCGAGCTGCTCTTGGAGCTCGCCCATCTCAGCTAACAACTTGTCGTAATCAGCATCCGGGTTGGCCATCTCTTCTGAGATTTCATTGAAGCGACGGACCATCTCCATAGTCTCAGCAACGCCCTCTTGAACATTTTCAAGAACAGTCTTCTCTTCATTAAGTTTCGGCTCCTGCATCAAGATGCCGACGGTGTAGCCAGGTGAAAGATATGCCTCACCATTAGAAGGCTGCTGAAGTCCCGCCATGATTTGCAGGACCGTTGATTTACCGGCTCCGTTGGGTCCCACAACGCCGATCTTTGCTCCGGGTAGGAACATCAGTGTTACGTCGTCGAGAATTACCTTCTCGCCATGCGCTTTACGCGCCTTCTTCATCGTGTAAATGAACTCAGCCATAGTTGCAAACCTTACTGGGTACTATTAGCCAGTACCTCATCGCCGTACGTGAGATGCATCGTTAAACCATATGAAATGCGCCTGTAGCTCAGTCGGATAGAGCACCTGCCTTCTAAGCAGGTTGTCGCTGGTTCGATTCCAGCCAGGCGCGCAAATCTTAGATTCGAGAGTTTTTTCAAAAAGAAACTGGCCGGGCCCCGTGAGGGATCCGGCCAGTTTCTTTTCTAGGAGGTTTTACTAATTAACCCTTGAGCTTTGCAAGCTGTGAAGCGAAAGCCTTAGCGAAAGCGTTTGTAGGTGTGTAAGCACCGAAACCTTCAGCTGGGTTGTCCTTTGCACAGTTGTTAGCAAGGTAGTCAAGTGTCTTTGCGATTGATGCAGAGTTTGACTTACCTGTGATTGCAAGTGCGTATGTTGTAGCTGTGAATGGGTATGCAGCTGCATCTGTGTTTGCATAGTTGAATGTAACGAGACCGTTAGCATCAACTGTTGCCTGTGCTGCTGCTGCCATTGCTGAGTCAGATGAAGGAACGATTGCATTACCTGCAGCGTTGATCACCTGTGTTACAGCTAGGTTGTAAGGAGCCTTTGCGAATCCAACTTCAGCGTATGTGATTGAGTATGGAGTTGCCTTCACACCGTTTGCAACGTCACCTGAACCTGCTGCACCACGGAAGTACTGTGGGTTAGCTGTGATGTCACCTGGGAACGCTGTTGCGAATGCATCGTTTGGAGCCTTTGTCCAGATTGCTGGATAGAGCTTGTTGAATGCACGTGTGAGGTTATTTGAAGTTCCTGAGTTCTTTGTACGGTAGAAAACAGTGATTGGCTTCGCTGGAAGAATGCGGTGCTGTGTAAGTGTCTGTGTGCGAAGAACGATTGGTGCGCCCTTTGCATCCTTCTTTACAGAACCATCTGCATTCTTTGCGTAGATAACAGTTGTGATTGCACGGTTGTTATCAGCAACAATTGCTGCATCATCCCAACGTGTGATTACGCCTGCGAAGATCTTCGCAAGTGTCTCTGTTGAAAGTGTAAGTGGCTTGTTTGATCCACCTGTGTTTGTGAGGATAGCTACAGGCCATACGAATGCTGGAAGGTGAATCTGGTTAGCAATTGGTGCTGCATCTACAGAATCTGAGAATGCGAAATCCATTGAACCGTTGTGGATACCAGTCTTTCCGTCGCCAGAACCTGTTCCGTTGTAAGGGAAGTCATCACCAGTAGCTGCCTGGTACTTTGCCTTACATGCTGCCATGAGGCCGTTAACAGATGAAGCTCCGCCAGCCTTCCATGTTGTTGCGTTTGCAACTGGAGCAAATGCAAGTGTGATCGCTGTAGCGAAAGCTGCGATCTTGAGTGAACGTGACTTGTTCATTAAGAACCCTTCGATAATTGGACATTATGTCGAGGGCAAAATTAACGAAGCAAAGAAACTAGGGGCTTCCTAGGTGGAAACTGTTTAGAAACGTTAAGTGAACAGATGGTGAATCGGTTTTTTAGCCGAAACGACCTGAAACGTAGTTCTCTGTGCGCTTATCTCGAGGTCGAGAGAAAATCTCATTTGTCGGTGCAACTTCAATCATCTGACCTGGGCCACCCTCTGAGAGGAAGAATGCGGTGTAATCAGATACACGCGCCGCCTGCTGCATATTGTGGGTAACGATGATGATTGTCATTGAAGATGCAAGCTCGTTGATCGTATCTTCGATGCGAAGAGTTGATCCTGGATCGAGCGCTGAACATGGCTCATCCATCAATAAAACCTTTGGCTTTACCGCAAGCGAACGAGCGATGCAGAGACGCTGCTGTTGACCCCCAGAGAGACCTCCTGCATGTGCACCCAGGCGATCCTTTACTTCTTTCCAGAGACCTGCACGAACCAAGCACTCTTCAAGGAGATCATCTTTATTATCAACCTTAAGTTGAGCAAGCTTGAGACCTGATAGAACGTTTTCGCCGATTGTCATTGATGGGAATGGGTTTGGCTTCTGAAAGACCATCCCGATTTGAAGACGAATCTTGGTGACATCTGTTCCTGCTGCGTAAACATCTTTTCCGTCGAGCAAAACTTCACCAGCCATTGCAGCAGAAGGAATGAACTCATGCATACGGTTAAGTGTGCGGATAAATGTTGACTTACCGCATCCCGATGGACCGATTAGCGCAGTTACTGTGCCAGCAGAGAAGTCGAGTGAAACATTAGATAGCGCGTGGTGCTTACCGAACCATGCATGGACTCCGCGTGCTTCAAGACCTGAACCCATTACGTGAGTGCCAGGAGCGCGCTTTCCCAAGTTATGTGCTTGAGAGATATTTGCAAGCGATGAAGATGCTGTTTCGGTTGTCATTTCTGCTCCTTCTTGATTTTCTGCTGAATTTTCATTGCTGCTGTTCTCGGTGGTCATTACTTCATTCTCCGTCCGCCAAGTGTGCGAGCTGTTGTAAAGAGTGCCAAAACCAGAATGAGCAGGATCAAGATTGCGCTCCAGGATCTTTGAATAGATTCTGGTGTTCCCAATGTTAAGCCTTTCCATACATAGAATGGAAGAGCGCTCTGGTAATCCTTAAATGGGTTGAGATTGAGCTTATCTGCGCCACCGATTGTGAAGATAAGGGGCGCAGTTTCGCCAGCGATACGAGCAACACCGAGAATGGTTGCGGTAATCAAACCATTGCGAGCAGCTGGCACGACGATTGTGGCAACGGTCTTCCACTGGGTAGCTCCCATAGCAAGGCCAGCTTCACGAAGATCGCCTGGCACGAGAAGAAGTACTTCCTGAGATGTACGTGTCACTGTCGGGATCATCAAAATTGTTAATGCAAGCGCGCCTGCTGCCGCCGATGTCTTGAGGGGTGTAATCAAAATAACTGAGGTGAAGATAAAGAGACCGGCCACTACAGATGGCACGCCAGACATTGCTTGAACTACGAATTGGATGAGGTTTGAACCCTTACCGCGAATCTCAGTTAGATAGAGAGCAGTCATGATTCCCATTGGAACGCTGAGAATCATTGCGATCACAATCAGCAACAAGGTTCCAATAAGTGCGTGGAGTAAACCACCATTTCCAATTGGATCTAAGAATGACGCGTTAAACATATCTGTCGTAAAGAGATTCCAGCGCAGACCCTTCACGCCATTTTTGAGAGTAATCAAGAGAATACTTGCAACCGGTAAGAAGGTTGCTGTCGCACCCACGTAAATCAAAGATGTTGCAATTGAATCACCGAGCGCCTTGCGGCCATACTTGCGAATACTAAAGAAGACTTCGAGCGCAGTTGCAGCAATTACAAAGGCGAAGACGAAGCCAAGTTTTCCAGATAAGCCTGTGAACTTCACGGCTGCGGCCGCAATCACAAGACCCATAAGCAAGACAAATGCGGTTGTGGCGCGATCTGTTGGTGTTGCCTTCCAAGGCTTACGAGGCTTTACCTCAATCACATTTGCAGTAGTTGTCATTTTACTTTCCTGACTTCAAGGTATTGCGAACAATGAAGTTCGCACCAAGGTTGACGAGGAGTGTGAGCAAGAAGAGAATGAATCCAGCGGCAAGGAGCGCAGTTGTTTCATCTCCGGTTGCCTCTCCCCACTTGAGGATAATCATCGAAGCAACGTTTCCGCCGGCACCGTAGAGAACGTGGAAATTTCCCTTAAAGACAATATTAAGAACTGTATAAACCGCGACAGTCTCACCAAATGCACGACCCAAACCGAGCATCGCACCACCAACAACTCCGCTGCTTCCAAATGGGAATACAACTGCCTTAATGACGCCCCACTTTGTTGAACCAAGTGCATATGCAGCTTGAATGCGATCAAGTGGTGTCTGCGCAAAAACTTCTCGAGCAACTGATGTGACGATTGGAATAATCATGATTGCAAGAACTAAGCCTGCAATAAATGGCGAGCGCTCAAAGAAGTACTGCGGTGCATTAAATGCAGGAATCCAATGGAGATATTTGAAGATCAACTTCGCCCAATATGTTGCCATCGGCATGAGGACGAAGAATCCCCACAATCCAAAGAGGACCGATGGGAATGCAGCCATCAAATCTACGATGGAGACCAAGAAAGTTTTAATGCGAGCTGGTGCATAGAAAGTAAGGAAGAGCGCCATCGCAATTGATAGCGGCACACCGACGACAAGTGCGACAATGGAGATCATCACTGTTCCAAGCAACATGGCACCGATGCCCATGTTGTATGTAGTGCCTGAATCTGTCTGGGTAACTTCCCAGCTGTAGCGTGTTAAAAATCCAAATCCCTGTGTATGCAATGTTTGGATTCCGCGTACTGATAAGAAGAGACCAATTAATGTAAGGATCAGAAGGGCAGTCATTCCGAAACCCGTGACAACTCCGCGGAAGATCTTGTCTGATGTGCGAGGGTTGGTCGTAAGTGCGCGAGGCGTTGGAATAGGCGCCGTTTCAAGCGTTGTCGACATGAAGGCATCCTTTACCAAAGGGCGAAAAATGGGGCAGATAGTTGGTGAACAGAAGGTGAACGAGAGTTGAAACCTCACCCCACCCATTAGGCTCTGCGCCATGGCTAACGAACTCCCCCATCTCGTCTGGATTGATTGTGAGATGACTGGACTCTCCCTCGAAACCGACGCTTTGGTCGAGATTGCCGTCCTCGTGACCGATTCAGAGCTCAACATCATCGGCGAAGGAATCGACCTGGTCATCCATGCAACGGAAGGTCAACTCGCAGGGATGAATGATTTTGTCCGCAATATGCACACCACCTCTGGGCTGATCAATGAGATTGAAGGCGGCATTAGCGTTGAAGAGGCAGAGAAGAAGATTCTCGATTACCTCGCCTCAGCAGGAGTCATTTCAGGAAAATCTCCACTTGCCGGAAATTCAGTATCGGTCGATCGCAACTTTATTGCGCGCGATATGAAGCAGCTCGCTGAATATCTTCACTATCGAACTATCGATGTTTCAACGATTAAAGAGCTATCTCGTCGCTGGTATCCCAAGGCTTACTTTGCTGCTCCAGCAAAGACCGGCAACCATCGCGCCCTCGGTGATATTAAAGATTCAATAGATGAACTGAAGTACTACCGCTCATCAGTTTTCGCCCCTGCCAGAAAATCAGCGGTTATTGCTTCTGGAAGAAATCGTTACAAGTTTTGGAAGCGCTGAGGCGACATTGAAGTAAGCGCTCGTCGGCGTCAGATTTGCACCTATCTGAGATTGGGCGTGGATCGTCGCCTTCCAATTGCAGGTCGTTGTGAGCGCTGACGATGACAACTTTATGCATCCAGCAATCCTCTTGCCATTTAAGGTGAAGGTAACTTTGCCATCAGTGCCAGCAGGGCTGGATGTCGCAACAATGCTGGTCACAGTTCGATAAGGAACCAATGCCGCAGCAGTTAAGAGAAGTGTTGGTTGGCCCTGAGTCACAGTAATACTTGCTGCGCTAGAGGTTGAAGTGGCATAACTACTATCTCCGCTATAGACCGCGGTGAGATTTGAGAAAGTTCCAGTACTAGTTGGTGCGAAAGGACATGTTGCAACGCCCGACGTTACCGTTTTGATAGAGCAACCACTGATTGATGTGCCACCATTAAGGAAGTTGACCGTACCTGTTGCAGCAGAATTATTGATAGTTGCGGTCAGAGTATCGATCGAGCCATAAGGTGTAGCGGCGTTGAGAACACCTAGTGAAGTAGTTGTGGCCGCTAAAAATCCGTAGCTACCTTTTGTCGCATCAAAGTTCTGTGTAATTTGAGCACTCGTCAAAACAGAGCTATATCCATACACAGC
>CAJBMC010000036.1 GCA_903954055.1 uncultured Actinomycetes bacterium
GAGATTGGTAAAGATTGAACTTCGGCATTGCGATGTAATCTTTAAAGCGGCCAGGTACCGGACTCCAGCGTGCGTGAATCGCACCAAGAACTGCATAGCAATCGCGCACATCTTCCACTAGAACGCGAATACCTACTAAATCATAGATATCGTTGAAGTCGCGGCCGCGCACAACCATCTTCTGATAGACCGAATAGAAATGTTTCTTTCGCCCGGTAACTGTTGATTGAATTCCATCTTTTGCTAAATCTTCTTCTACGGTCTCAATCACCTCAGTGGTAAGTGCATCACGAGATGGCGAGCGTTCAGCGACTAGTCTCGAGATTTCTTCAAACTTCTTCGGTTCGAGCACTGCAAAACTGAGATCTTCTAGCTCCCACTTAATTGCATTCATGCCGAGACGATGTGCCAACGGCGCATAGATATCGAGGGTTTCGCGCGCCTTTCGGGCGGCGCTATCTGATGCGACAAAGCCCCAGGTTCGAGCGTTATGAAGCCGATCTGCAAGCTTGATGACAAGTACGCGAATATCGCGAGACATGGCGATAACCATCTTGCGAACCGTCTCTGCCTCGGCAGTCGGTCCGTAGGTAAGTTTGTCTAACTTGGTTACACCATCGACCAAATTTGCAATTTCATCACCGAAATCGTGACGTAACTGTTCGAGTGAGTATGGAGTATCTTCAACGGTGTCATGAAGTAGCGATGCAACAACTGTGATTGTATTAAGACCTAATTCGGCAAGAATCTCGGAGACTGCAACCGGGTGAGTGATGTACTCCTCGCCTGATTTGCGAACTTGTCCAGCGTGCGCCTCGTCGGCAACACGGAAAGCTCTCTTGAGGAGTTCAACATCAACAGATTCGTAATGCCCTCTGAGCGACCCAATCAGAGGATCAATCAGAGTTATATCAGCCATACTAGAAAGGGATTACTTGCGACCCTTACGCTTTGGTTGATTACGAGGACCACGACCCGTTGATGGTCGCACCGCCTGAATATCTGATGATGCTGGAGCTGCTCCCCCACGTGAATTTACTCGCTTTGCGAGTGCAATCATCGCTGGCTCCTTCTCGCGCTGCTGCGCAAGGAATGGAGGTGCAATGAAGATTGACGAGTATGTTCCCACTGCAAGTCCGATGAAGAGCGCAAGTGAGAGATCCTTGAGAGTTCCTGCACCAAGAAGCCCAGCGCCAACGAAGAGAATTGAAGCAACCGGTAGCAGTGCAATCAATGATGTATTAGCAGAGCGGACCAAGGTTTGATTGACAGCGAGATTAGCTGCATCTGAATATGTGCTCTTACCGGAGGCGACAATTGACTTGGTATTTTCACGTACCTTGTCGAAGACCACAACGGTGTCATAGAGCGAGTAACCGAGAATTGTGAGGAAACCGATGACGGTCGCTGGAGTCACGTCAAAACCAACGACTGCATAGATTCCTACCGTGATAAAGACGTCGTGAATAACTGCAACAATCGCAGCGATCGCCATCTTAGGTTCGAAAGCCATTGCGAGGAAGAGCATTACTGCGAGAAGGAATGCGATCAAGCCGTAGAGCGCCTTCTTAGTAATCTCCTTACCCCATGAAGGTCCAACGATTTGGGTATCAATATTCTCTACTGAGACTGAGAACTTTGCTGCCAAGGCATCTTCGATTGCCGATGATTGTGCCGGTGTAACCGAGCCGGTCTGAACTCGAACCTTAGAGGTCCCAATCTTCTGAACGATGATTTCACCAGGAATGCCGATCGACTTCACCGCTGTACGAGCATCTTCAATCGATGCTCCAGCTTTATTGACGGTATATGAAGATCCGCCCTTGAATTCGATTCCAAGGTGTAGACCCTGGATCGCAAGCGCCGCAATTGAGATGAGGATAAAGATCGCAGAGATCGAGTACCAACGCTTGCGCTTTCCGATGATATTAAATGATGTCTCACCAGAGTAGAGACGGCCACCAAGACCTGATAGTTGAGCCATGTTAATTAACCCTCCACATTCTCTGTTGAAACATGCTGTGTCATCGCCTGCTTAGAACCGATACTTCTCGCGGAGAAGCCCGAGAGTGAATGACCTGAAGCGAAGAAATTAACACGCGCCAAAATCGTGACCAGTGGCTTGGTAAAGATAAAGACAACGAGAAGGTCAATGAGCGTTGTCAATCCAAGTGTGAA
>CAJBMC010000037.1 GCA_903954055.1 uncultured Actinomycetes bacterium
CAAGGGAATGACTACTGGCACTAGTCCAGATGCGCTGGCATATGCCCAGACTGGAAGTTTGGCGCGATCTCCACTTTTATAACTATCGAGTTCGCGAATGAAAGCGCTATCTCCAATTCCGAAGTGAGTCGCACTCATAATCACAACGGCGATAAATCCCCAGACGTTCCATCTCAGAATTCCCCAGATGGAGATTGCTGCGACCAGAATGTACATGGATATGAAGAGCACCATCTTTACTGGCTTTGCCTTAGGCAGCGTCACAAGGTGATCAAGTGCTCCATGTGGAATTCCGATAGCGAGAGCAGCTACCGCCATCGCTACCTGCCAATTAACTGAATGGCTGCCCAACCATTTCGAGAAGAGAATGGAAAGGGCGATTGCAGCAGCGACTGCGGTACTGGAAAAGGTACGAACTCGAGAAAAAGTTCTGATTCGGACCTCATCCATGAACGCCACAGTAGCAATTTTTTCAAGAAGATATGCAAAACTAGGCGAATGAAACAGTTGTCCTACATGGGTATGCTGATCTTCACTCTCATTGGTTCCGGCTGGCTTGAGATTTTTCTTAAAACTGGCGTCCTGCGCCGATTAAAACGCGCCGCTCTGAGCATTCTGCCAATTAGCGTTCTCTTCTTAGCGTGGGATGGCTATGCCATTGCAAGAGGTCATTGGTTCTTTGATCGAAATCAGATTCTTGGAATTTATGGACCGTTCTCGATTCCGCTTGAAGAATATCTCTTCTTTATCGTCGTGCCTCTTGCAGCAATTCTGACCATCGAAGGCGTCACAACTGTAAAACCACATTGGCGAAAGGGAGAATTCGGCGAATGAGCTATTCAGATATAGCAATCACGGCGCTCACGATTTCGGTGATGGTAGATCTCTTTATCCTAAAGAATTCGATGTTGACTAGAGCGGCCTTCTGGACCTCATATGCAATTATCTTGCCATTTCAACTGCTCACAAATTGGTGGCTTACTGATCGAAATATTGTTATGTATAGTCCGGATGCAATTATGGGATTGCGAATCTGTGCGGCGCCTTTTGAGGATTTACTCTTTGGATTTTCACTTGTCTTAAGCGTTATGGGAATGTGGGAGTTCTGGGGGCGACGCGGAGTTCAGCGTCACTAAGAGAATAAGCTCGTAATAATCGTGGATAGAAATACTCTCTCCGCCAAGTAAGATACGACATGACGAGGCGGTAGCTCAGTTGGTTAGAGCCCCGAACTCATAATTCGGTCGTCGTCGGTTCGAGCCCGACCCGCCTCACAGAATTCTTGGGACGAGCAGCCCTGTCACAATAAATCGCTCCGGCGCACTTCCAACAAATCTAAATGGGTAGCAGGTCGATAGCGTCAGCGTTGCTGATTCTGTCGGCACAATGACTGTTCTATCATTTTTATCTACGACTCGAGTCGATGTCACTCTATAAGTGAAAGTTCCATCTCGAGTGATAATCACAACTGGCGCTCCAATTTTTATTCTCGCTAAAGGCGCAAAGACGGTATCTCGATGTCCAGCAATAACTGAATTATCAGACTCCCCCGGCATGACACTTTCTTTAAAATGACCTGCACCCTTTGCCAGTGCGGAATTATCCGTTCCTTCAAAAATATTTACCTTGAGCTTAAGCGATGCAATTTGAATAACCCCGATATAGGTGCCAGATAAAAGTGCAGAGGAATTTACTTGAGGTGTACTTGTTTCGATAGCCCATTTCTTCTGCATGGCAGGTAAGAAATCCTTTTCCGCTGACTGTGTTGAATTATGCAGGGCCATGTATGAAATACCCATAATCGCGATCCCTCCAACCACAAGTGTGGTTGAAAGAATCGCGACTATTTGTCCCAGGATTTTCTTTGTCATTGATCTACTTGGCAGATAATTACTTAGCCAAGCTCTTTCTAGCGGCGAACCCAAGACCTCCGGTGATCAAGAGTGCAGCGCCAATGAGCGCCCAGTTTCCGAAAGGCGTTGAGGTATTCGGTAACACGCCGCCAGCTTCTGTTGTTGGTTCTGGTGAAGGAGTGGCCGCTGGCGTATCTGAGGGAGTTGCAACAGGTGTTGGTGAAGTTGCTACATATGAAACGTCATCGTAATTGGTACGAGTAACAGTTAAGTGTGATCCCTTTGTCACAATTACCTTGCCACCATAGGTGATATCGCCTGTCCATGCACCGCGATAACCAAGGGCATCAACTTCGGAGAATAGATATGTTCCGACCGGCAATACAACTGGCTTTCCTGGAAAACCGAGTCCAATCAGAGGACTCTCTGGCACTTCCACACCAAGTTTTTCGATGCGGATTATGAAATCTGCCGCAACTTTTGTTCCGCCATAGCGATTTGCCACGACCTTAATAACATTGACAGTTCCAGTTTCGATTGCAACTGCAACGTTAGGTTCCGCTACAACGACTGGTGCTGCGACAGTGGTTACAACGGGAGTAACAACCGCACAAGCTGGATTAGTGATTGTTGTGCCGCCAAGTGTGACGGCGCCAGTGGTAGCAATTAATTGGCCATTGACAATCGATCCAAGTCCAGTGCTAATTGAAGTTGAGGCAATTACATGCCCCACGATCGTCGAAGTCGCACCGAGCGTTGCAGAACTTCCAATTTGCCAATAAACATTACATGCCTGAGCGCCACCCGTGAGAACAACTGAACTTGCTGCCCCTGTAATCAGAGTGGCAGATGAACGAAATATGAATACCGCATTTGCATTCCCTTGCCCATCAAGGGTGAGTGCTCCGTTAATTTCAAGTGTGCCGTTTGTATATGCACCAGGAGTAATGGTGCGGCCATTGCCCAACTCCACGACGGTTGCAGTACCCACTCGAGTATCTCCTAGCGCTGTTGATGCAGAAGTCATTGCGACTCCTGCCACAGCACCAATGATTGGCGTTCCCGGATAGGTGATTGATCCGGTAATAGATGAGCCACCAGAGAGGCCAATATCTCCACCAGCTGAGCCAGTAATTGAACTAGCTGTTGCACTCGTGATTGTTGTATTTGCGAGTACTCCATATGTGGATGCGGTACCGAGAGTTAAAGGCGCTTCTACTGCGCTGGCGACATTTGGAAAGATGGCGATGCTCAATGCAATCACCGAACTGATAGTGAGTATCTTCTTCATTTTATTTCGATTCTAATAATGAATCATGGTCAGCCAAGTAGCTGTTTCAATCACTATAGAGATGTCTTCTCTCCTTAGTGTTACTTTCGCATCACGGAGAGAAGAGATGAGTGCTAGCGCTATTGGTTCTGAAAGACCTTTAGCGCACCGCCGTAACATGCAACCCATGTGCGATTGCTAGAGGAGTCGTACGTCACTCCAATCGGTTCGTTACATACTTTTATAGTCTGCAAGATCTTCATATCTGAGGTGCGAATCTTTGAGACGGTATCGCTCTCGAAGTTAACTACAAAGAGCGCGGTTCCATCACTTGAGATATCTAAGCTTCGCGCCGCCTTCCCCGTTTTAACTGTCTTAACGCTCTTATTAGCTACGAGATCCCACGCTTGAACCCTTCCCGAGAGATTCATGGTCACATAGAGTTTTGTCTCATCAGGCGAAAGTACGATTGCACGTGGGTTCGAACCCACCGGAATTAGCGTTTGAGTAAAGTCACTCAAATTGATTCGGTGAATATTTGTGCCACCCATCTCTGCAACATAGGCGAATTTACTATCGCTTGTGATAGCTATTCCGCGAGGGAATCGACCAATTTTGATCGTCTGGACTTTCTTTCCAGAGTCAACTGAGATTACGGTGACTGTATAGGAGCACCAATTACTCACTAAAATATATTTATTATCCGGGGTTACTTTGACGACTTTAGGGACAGATCCCACCGGAAAGACGGCATCGATTACTTTGCTCTCAAGATTGATGCGAGAGAGAAAACTTGTGTCATATCCTGAAGCCGGTGAGCAAATATCATGGCCTTCTTTATTAAAACCTTTTCCATACATCGCATAATTAGTGAAGTAGAGATACTTCCCATCTGGCGAATATGCGCCTTCTACCGGGGCGCCCTTGTAACTTCCTGAATACTGAGTAAATCCATAGTCAGAGAGCACGACCGTGTCAGGTACGGTTGCAATCAGCTCAGCGGTATTTGCATCGTAAATCGTGACGCTGTGGCTGTACATCATGTTGTGGGCGCTGATTAGGCCATTATCTGAAGCAAGCACTGATTTAGGCGAGATCGGGCCGCCGATGGTTTTAACTAGCACCATCTTCTGATCAGAGTTTGGGAGTTCTGCTTGAGCTGAAAGTGTCGAGCCCGTGAGGAATATTGCGAGGGCTAGCATTACTAATTTGCGCATTTACCCATGTTATCGGCAAATTCACAGTGTTTTATTACTTAACTTTGACTGAGCTGTGACTTAATAAGGACATGGAATCACTCTTGTATTCAATCTCTGGCCTGCCTGTCCACGCTCTCGTTGTTCACTTTGCAGTAGTAATTCTCCCCTTAGCTGCCACTGGGCTTATTGCGCTTATTTATATCCCTAAGATTAAGAACCAATATGCTTTTCTGACGACTGCAGCGATCGTTCTCGGTTCTGGCGCAGCATTTGTTGCAAAGCAATCCGGCGAAGCGTTGGCAGAGAAGATTGGCAATCCCGTCAAGCATGCAGATTATGGTTCCCTTTTAACATATGCAGCATTTCTTTTAACTGTACTTACACTTGTCTGGTATCGCTCCAGTAAAGGTCGTCGTTCTCGCGTGGTTACTCCGCTAGGTCATACAACTGTTCTTGCAGCAATCGCAGTCCTAGGACTTACTTTCCTTACCGGTCATACCGGTGCGCAAGCTGTGTGGGAAGGAAAATTAGCTGCACTAAATTCTGCTGCTTCAACATCAAATCCAGCTCCACAATCCACAACGACAAGCAAGGTTGCAGGTACATATAACGCTGCAGATTTGAAGAAGCATGCGACCGCTGCAAGCTGCTGGTCTGCTATCAACGGAAATGTTTATGACCTTACAAAGTGGGTTAATCGCCATCCAGGTGGAGCGAGTGTGATTAAGGGTATTTGTGGTCGCGATGGTTCTGCTGGCTTTAATGGACAGCATGGTGGTGCAAGTCGCCCAGCAGCTGCCTTAGCGCCTTACAAGATTGGTAAGTTCGCTTAACTTTTTTGCGAGCCCTACACTCCTTGTATGGCAGTTAAGGTATGGAAATCGAGGGATGCGGCCCGCTGCATCATTACTCCAAGCGAACTTGATCACAAATACTCGCGAGGCACACTTGGTGTAATTACCGGATCTGCAAAGTATCCAGGAGCAGCAGTTCTATCCACTAGTGCTGCCGTTGCAACCGGCCTCGGCGCACTCCGTTTTCATAGCAACTCTGGCCTTGCTCATTTAGTTCTTCATGCAACGCCTGAGGCGATTGTTCAACCAGGACCTGTGACTGCCTGGTTGGCTGGATCTGGCATTGATGGCAAAAAATTTAGCGACATCACCACGTGGCAACGTCATCGTTGGTTTGTGCTACTCAATCGGCAGAGCGTTCCAACAATTCTCGATGCCGGTGCACTGCACCTTGCCGGTTCACTTCAACAACCAACGCTCATTACTCCGCACTCCGGTGAACTTTCTCGATTACTAGGCCAACGTGGCATAACAGCAAGCGCTGAACTGATCGAGTCAAACCCACGCGAATGGGCGATGCGCGCATCGCAATCACTTGCGGTTACTGTTTTACTAAAGGGCTCTAAGACTGTGGTTGCAGATGGTGATTACATAATCGAATTACCGGTAGCGACACCATGGCTTGCAACTGCCGGATCTGGAGATGTGCTCGCGGGAATTATCGGAGCACTTATCGCCACTAATTACATTGAGATTCTCAATAACACTCACCGACTTGCCGATGTTGCAGCTACTGGGGCATTTATTCATAACCGCGCTGCCCTCCTTGCATCAAGTGGTGGCCCGATTAGCGCATCAATGGTTGTCGAGCACTTACCCCGCGCAATCGCTGCAATCCTTCATTAACGTTTCAATACTCTTGCGTACTTTCACAGTAACTTCACGAAATTATCACTTCAATACTCTCGGCCTATATTTCTCGCTACCTTCGCACTATGACAATCACCCCAGCAATTACTCATGCAAATACTCAGGCAAATACTCAGGCAAATACTCAGGCAATTTCCCATAGTGATAAGGCAAGAATTCTCGTCCTCAATTGCAATCGATTCGAACTCTCAACTCTCGCCGATTCACTTCGCCTACAGGGGCTCGATATCGTTGGTCAAGCAGAGAATATTGAGAGCGCAGAAGAACTCTTTCGCACAGTACAGCCCGACTCTATTGTGCTGACATTTCAAGGATGTGACTCTAGATGCTTAGAACTGCTTCGGAAATTGAGGAGCGAGAACCCAGCACTTGGGATTGTCATATTGACTAACTCTCCCGACTTAAGGCTCTACGGAATCCGCGAGATTGATCTGCCTCGTGGTACCCAGCTCATTGAGAAATCTGCACTTAAAGATGTAAGAGATATTCGACGAGCCGTTGAGCAATCTCGAAAGCCAGAGAAACAAACTGAGTGGATAGTAAATTCATTGGATGCTTCACTGAATGCGCTCACAGATATTCAGATGGAGACACTTCGACTCCTTGCATCTGGATTGAGTAATTCAGATATTGGTAAGACTCGATTCGTCAGCGAAAAGTCTGTCGAGCAGACAATCACCCGAATCGCCCAACATCTCGATGTCGTTCATGAAAAGGGGCGAAATATGCGAGTTTTATTGGCGACCGAGTACTACAAACGCTTAGGCGCTCCGACCGAACACGCAATCTGAAGAACCTCCTGTAAAGTCGGGGCGTGCCCGCTGAACTCACCATTACAGATATACGAATCAGATGGAATGAGGTTCTTGATTTACTAGAGCGCAACAATCGAATTGCGTGGATGGCATTCTTTGACGGTCGCCTCGAGTCCTTCGACAATGGACGATTAACTTTAGATTTCTCAGATCCGGCGAAGCTAGCCATGGGCCACGACTATCGTGAGGCTCGACTTCGAATGTCGCCACAATTGCAGAGCGTTATCAGAGATGTCTTCGGCATCTCGGTCGTTATCATCGAGAAATAAACATGAAACTCAAGAAATTCATTGCAAGCGCTACTGCCGTAACTTTTCTCTCGTTTCCCATCACCGCAGCTCCGGCGAGTGCTGCACCTTCAGAATCAAATTCCCTTGCAATGGCAGGACCTGGCAATCGAATTCACGGCGCAGATATCAGCCGCTGGCAGCATCCCAACGATCAAACCATCAACTTCTCTAAGATGCACGCTGCAGGGCTGCAATTTGTGATGATCAAGGCATCGGATTCGCGCGATGATGCCGACCGTTTAGCTGTGAAGTACCTAGCTGCGGATCGAAAAGGTGCGCAGGCTGCAGGTATCTACACCGGTTTCTATCACTATGCGATGTTGCCCGATGTTTCCTCAAGCGCTGAACTTATTAAAGATGCCACAGTCCAGGCTCAGAAAGTGATCTGGCGACTTGGTTCTATCGGTGGTTTTAATACGATGGACCTTCCCTATGCACTTGATCTCGAGAACAACTGTGTTCGCGTTCGAGCAAATCACTCTTGTGCCAAACGAGCGAGTCGAAGCGCTGTCACTATCTGGGCAAAGACTTTTATGAGTGCAATTAAGGCAAAGACCGGTCGCTCTCCTATCTTCTATTCATATCCAACTTTCCTGGAGAGTGCGATGTTGCGCGATAAAGATTTGGCGCAATATCCATTGTGGCTCGCGCAATATGCAATCAATCCAGCGGTACCAACGGCGCAACCAGGTCTTAAGAACATTGGTTGTTACGTGCATTCCTGGACCACCGCTTCATGTTCATCTCAATGGGTAGTCTGGCAGTACACCTCATGTGGAATCGCCCCTAAATATGGCGTTCCGGGCTCGCGAGTGGATCTCAATGTATTTCGCGGAAGCCAAGAGGCTTTTCTAGCCCTTGCGTCAGGTACCTGGGTTCCTGATCCTGCTGACCTCATGCCACGTGGTGAGACTTCAACTATGGTGCTGGATTACATGGCGGCGTCTTCGACCGATAAGAACATTATCTTCTCACTTCAAGTCTTACGCCCCGATAGTTCTCCGGTTGTCACAGGAGATGTAAAGTTTTTCGCAGGGCTTAACGAACTTCCATTTACATTTACTCAATCAGTTGTGAGAGCAACAAGTGGTACCTGGAAAATTTCACTCAAGACTGATCTTGCTGGTACCTGGAATGGCGAACTCAGATTTAACGATCCATCAGAGACTCATGCAGATGTTAAGTTGCCAGTTACATTTTCTTTGACCCAAGGCGCTCCAGCCTTACCGAGCCCAACACCAAAACCGTCACCAAAGCCTCTGCCGGTTGATACCTGTAAAAACCAGATTAGAAATTAAGCCTTCACCAAAGCTTCTAGCGCCTTTACTTCTGCATCGACTTGATCTCGATATTGAGCGATTGATGCTTTCTTATCTTTTGCGCTCCACCCTAGATAAGGTGCGATGAGAGTTGCAATTTCTTCTACAAGATTAATTCCTGCGTGAGGCGCTTCAAATGCTAGGCGGGTACGTCGAGAGATAACATCATCGACCGTCATTGCGCCTTCATGAGTGACTGCGTAGACAATCTCCGCCTTGAGATAGTCAAGGTCTGGTGACAATGGCTTACTTAATTTCTTATCGCTCGCAATGAGATCGAGGACTTCGCTTATCATTGAGCCGTATCGATTGAGCAAGTGTTCAATACTCTTTTCAGATAGCCCATACTCTGTCGCAATTTGTGCCCGTTGTTGAACAAGTGCGAAATACCCATCGGCGCCGACTAATGGAAGTTTCTCGGTACAAGATTTTGCTACCACTCGACGAATATCGGTAATCGCCAGATCAATCGCGTCCTTACCCATAACTCGATATGTCGTGTACTTTCCGCCGGCGATGCTGACAAAGCCTGGGGCGCTTCGATCCGTGGTGTGCTCACGGGAAAGCTTTGTAGTCGATGAATCTTTTGCATTGGCAACCAATGGTCGAAGTCCTGCGTAGACACCGATGATTTCTTCACGCTTTAATTTCGGATCTAAGACTTTATTTGCTTGATCAAGAATGTACTGAACATCTTCACTTGTCGCATGTGGGTGGGCGCGATCTCCGTCATACGGAGTATCTGTTGTGCCGACAATCCACTTATCTCCCCATGGGATAAGGAAGAGAACTGAAATTGCGGTCTTGAGAATGATTCCGGTATCAGATTTGATTGCCGAGCCAGGAACGACGATATGTACACCTTTGGACATCGTGACACCGTAGCCAGGTTTGATTCCAAATTTTGCATGCATCTCATCACTCCAGATGCCGGCACACATCACAACTGATTTGGCAGAGACTTTGATCTTCTTGCCGGTCTCGGTATCTACTACTTCTGCGCCAACAACTCTCTTTCCATCACGGATGAGTTGATTCACCTCAACACGAGTTGCGATAGTTGCACCGTGACGTCGAGCTGTTCGGATAATTGTCATCGTATGTCGAGCATCATCAACTTGAGCGTCGTAATACTTAACGGCGCCAGTGACAATGTCTTGGCGGAGCGAAGGTGCAATCTCAGCAATCTTCTTCTGTGACATGTGTTTATGCCACGGCAGCGCGCGCTGGAAACCACGGAGGACGTCATAGAGCGCAAGGCCTGCACCCACATAGGTACGATCCTTCAATTTTTCATGGAGCGGGTAGAGAAAGCCAACTGGTTTTACAAGGTGAGGGCTCAATGAAGAGACCATCATTTCGCGCTCGTGGAGCGCCTCACGTACTAACTTGAAATCGTATTGCTCGAGGTAGCGAAGTCCGCCATGAATCAATTTACTGGAACGGCTTGATGTACCTGATGCGATATCGCGCGCTTCAACAAGTGCCACCTTCAATCCGCGTGATGCGGCATCGAGCGCAGCGCCGGCACCAGTAACTCCGCCACCGATGATTAACACATCAAAATCTTCGCGGCCGAGAGAATCAATAGCGGCATCGCGCTGATCGAGGCTAAGTTCAGAAGTAAACATTGCGGGTATACCGATTTCCCGTTCGATTGAGTAGGCTTAAGGATATGGCATTCGTAGGCAGTTTGGACCAAGGAACTAGTAGTACTCGCTTTATGATTTTTGATCAGGGCGGAAAAGTAGTCGGTCAACATCAGCTAGAGCATAAGCAGATTCTTCCGCAGGCCGGCTGGGTCGAACATGACGGTGTTGAAATTTGGGAGCGGACACAAGAAGTTATCTCCGGCGCACTCAAGCAGGCGAATCTCCTCGGCTCAGACCTTGCTGCAATCGGAATCACAAATCAACGCGAGACCACAATTGCCTGGGATGTAACAACCGGGCTACCGCTTCACAATGCGATTGTCTGGCAGGATGTTCGAACCGCCTCATACCTTGAGGGCCTCAGCGAAGAATCACGTGCAAAGCTCACCCATAAGAGCGGCCTGACTGTCGCCCCATATTTCTCTGGCAGCAAGATGCATTGGCTGATTAAGAATTCATCGGCGGTGCAAGCCGCTATCGCATCCGGCAACGCACGATTTGGAACAATCGATAGCTGGTTGCTCTGGAATCTCTCTGGCGGAGTTCAAGGTGGTGTCCATTTCACAGATGTCACCAACGCTAGTCGAACTCTCTTGATGAACTTAGAGACGCTTGACTGGGATCAAGAGTTGCTGGATATCTTAGAAGTACCTCACGGGGTGCTTCCAGCTATTAAATCTTCCTCAGAGATATATGGCTACACCAATCCACATGGACCGCTAGGCGCTGCAGTACCAATCTCTGGAATTCTTGGTGATCAACAAGCTGCGATGGTCGGTCAGGTCTGCTTCGAACGCGGTGAGTCGAAGACAACATATGGCACTGGAAATTTTGCGCTGCTCAATACCGGCACCGATATCGTGCGCTCTAAGAATGGATTGCTCACCACCGTCTGTTACAAATTTGGTAATCAACCAGCACACTTTGCACTTGAAGGTTCAGTTGCGGTTACCGGCTCTGCAATTCAATGGCTTCGTGATCAATTAGGAATTATCAACCAAGCTGCAGATACAGAGGCGCTGGCATCATCTGTCACGGATACCGCAGGTGTCTATTTTGTCCCAGCATTCTCGGGTTTATTTGCTCCATATTGGCGCAATGATGCGCGCGGTGTGATTGTTGGTTTAACGCGTGCTGCAACAAAGGCTCACTTAGCACGTGCAGCTCTTGAGGCAATCTGTTACCAAACTCGCGATGTGATGGATGCGATGGTTGCTGATTCTGGTGTACCAATGTCAGAGATGCGCGTTGATGGCGGAATCACTGCAAATTCTTTATGTATGCAGATGCAGGCAGATATTATGGGAATCGATATCACACGTCCGTTGATAACTGAGACGACAGCACTTGGTGCTGCATACGCTGCGGGACTTGCGACTGGAGTCTGGTCAGATACCAATGAGTTAAAGCAGCAGTGGCAGCAATCTCGGCGATGGAATCCAACTTCAACAGCGCAGATGCGAGCAGATGGCTATGCGAATTGGAAGAAGGCGATTGAACGCACCCTTAATTGGGCGTAGTCAAGATAGAGTTACGCCATTATGAGCGCAATCAACGAGATTAAAGAGTTATCTGCAGGTGTAGTGCGCACCGATCGCACCATGAATGATGGTCGCACGATTCGTTACTACGACACTGCGGGACAATCACGTCACGTTGTAGATCAGCGCGAAAAAGAGGAGCAACCAGGAATCGGCGAACTCCGCCTTGATCCATTGGTTAATGAGTGGGTAGCTATGGCAGCTCACCGCCAAGGTCGCATCTTCTTGCCGCCGAAAGAGCTCTGCCCACTCTGCCCTACCAGAAGCGATTTGCTCACTGAGATACCTGAGGCAGATTATGAAGTTGTTGTCTTTGATAATCGCTCACCTTCACTTCGCCCGCCGGTAGGTGACTTTGCACTTCCTGATTTAGTTGGCGCAGATACCGATGAAGGTGTGGCCGCTGGAAAATGTGAAGTTATCTGCTTTACCGGCGATCATGGCGGCTCCTTCAAAACATTATCGCCGCAGCGAGTCCGGACTTTGCTAGAAGCATGGCGCGATCGCACCGCAGAACTTTCAACCCTCCCCTATGTCGAACATATTGCACCCTTTGAAAATCGAGGCGAAGAAATCGGCGTGACTCTCGCCCACCCCCATGGTCAGATTTATGCGTATTCATATCTTCCGCCACGAGTGACCAAAATGCTTGCCGTAGCGCGTGAACACAAGGAGAAGACAGGTCACGTTCTCTTTGATGATGTTCTTGCACGCGAACTTCGCGATGGCGTGCGCATTATTACCCGCAATGAACATTGGGTCGCTTACACGCCCTATGCATCACGCTATCCATTTGAAATTCATGTGGTTCCGCTGCAGCCAGTTGCAGATTTAACTGAGCTCTCCCCTGCCGCATGTGACTCGTTCCCCGCTATTGCAATCGAAGTCATGCAGCGACTTGATGGAGTTTTTGGAATTGATATGGCTTACATTGCTGCCTGGCATCAAGCTCCTGTGCGCCAAGGTCGAGATCTCCTTCGACTACATTGGCAGATCACCTCTGTACGACGCGCACCTGGAAAATTAAAATATCTTGCAGGCTCAGAATCTGCCATGGGTGCTTTCATCATGGATATGAAGCCAGAGCAATCAGCTCAGCAACTTAAAGATGTAAAGCTCTAGAAAATAATGGCCGCGCTCGAACAAACATTTCTCGAACTCTTTGGACATAAGGCAGAAGTTCTCGCAGAGGCGCCAGGTCGAGTAAATCTCATCGGTGAGCATATTGATTACAGCGAAGGTTTCGTCCTCCCCTTTGCAATTGCAGATCGTACTTACGCGGCGATTGCACGTAATAATGATGGATTGGTGCGGATCGCATCTCAACAACGCAAGAGCCGAATCTTTACCATCGATATCAATGCTGTGAAGCCAGGAAGCGCCGGTGACTGGGAGAAGTACGTCCTTGGCGTGATTTGGACGATGGGAGTTTCATCCGGTGTAGATATTCTGGTCGATGGCCATGTTCCATCAGGTGCTGGACTTTCCTCATCTGCGGCGCTTGAATGTTCAGTCGCTGTTGGACTCAATTCTCTCTTTGGCCTTAATAAAACTTTAGAAGAGTTGGCTCGTGCAACGCAGAAAGCTGAAAATGATTACGTTGGTATGCCGTGCGGAATCATGGATCAATCGGTATCCCTAATGGGACGTGCAGGTGCTGCGCTCTTACTTGATTGCCGCGATCTCTCGACTGAGTCGGTCCCATTTGATGTGGCATCTGCGCAGCTTGAGCTCTTGATTATCGATACCCAGGCGCACCATGCCCTTGTTGATGGCGGTTATGCCGAACGCCGAGCTTCCTGCGAATCGGTAGCCGCCAAGTTCGCGATTCCTTCAATGCGCCACCTGACGATGGATCTGCTCGATACCCGAAAATCAGAAATCACCGAGACGGAATATATTCGAGCTCGCCATGCGGTAACTGAAATTCAACGGGTCAAAGATGCGGTAGCGGCGCTTCGTGCCAATGACTTTGAAACACTCGGCCGACTTATCAATGAATCACACTTTTCATTGCGAGATGATTACACAGTCTCCTGCCCTGAACTCGATGTTGCAGTCGATGCCTCATTGGCTGCTGGTGCTCTCGGTTCACGTATGGTCGGTGGCGGCTTTGGTGGAAGTGCAATCGCCCTCATCAATGCAGAACATATCGAGAAAGTGAAAGAAGCAATCAAAGCTGCTTACGCCCAAAGAAACTTTAAAGCGCCACGCTTCTTTACATCGCTACCGAGTGAAGGCGCATCAGCTCAACTTCTGCAGAGTAATTAAAACTTTATGCTTAATTAGTACTACTTGGCGCAGATCCAAGAGTGACAGTAAATGTCTTCTGACCACCGGTCGGTAGATCCACAGTAATTGTGACGGTCGCACCTGGAACCTGCGCGCGAATTCGAATAATTGCACTCTCGGCATCAGGAATTTTGATTCCATTGATGAGACGAATAATGGATCCGACTGGAATGCCAGCCTTCTCTGCACCTTCACCAGCGCTGAGCTTGCCGATCTTTGCACCTGTGCCGGTATAGGTTGAATCGAAGTAGACACCGAGAACTGGTCGAGTTGATTTACCGGTTGCGATGATTTCATCGATGATGCGCTTCGCCTCATTTATTGGAATTGAGAAACCAAGTCCGATGCTTCCGCTGGTGCCACCTGAGCTTAAGGACGCGATAGCTGAGTTAACACCAATGATTCGACCCTGTGAATCAACAAGTGCACCACCAGAGTTTCCTGGATTAATTGCAGCATCAGTTTGAATTGCATCTACATACGATTGTGAATCAGTAGTTCCAGTTGTCACTGGGCGATTAAGCGATGAGATAATTCCTTGTGTAACGGTATTTGCGAGGCCAAGAGGTGATCCGATTGCAAGTACTGGATCGCCAACGCTGACCTGCGCTGAGTCACCAATTGCAATCGCTGGAAGATTTCCCACCGGAATCTTGATGACAGCTAGGTCATAGTTTGCATCGCGGCCCACAATGGTCGCCTTGTACTGATCTCCATTAACGAGTTCGACGGTAATTGTTCCGCCAGCAGCGGCATCTGCAACGACGTGGTTATTAGTGACGATATAACTTGAGGTAGCTGATGTCTTGTAGATCGAACCAGATCCGGTACCTCCACCTGATGCGGTCACAACGTCGATTGAGACAACTGACGGTGTCACAAGTGAAGCGATTGTCTTTGCATCGAGCGTTGAACCGCCACCACCACCGATAACGATGGGGGTGCGATTGAGAGTACAAGTGCCATTGGTCGCTAGATAGAGCGCCTTCGTGCGGGTATCCGCACATGCTGTGATTGAAGGAGTTGGGGTTGAGGCAGCAGTAGCCATGGTTCCGGCGATTGCTGCACCTGCGACAAATGCGACGACACTTTTGAGGTTCTTCATGAGGCAAAGTATGCCCAGTAATGCTGAGATTTTCCTGTTATTAGGGTTGGAGCTTCTTTTGCCTTTTTTTGACGGCGGCAATTCGGAGCTCCCTGACTTGGATTCGAACCAAGAACCTGTCGATTAACAGTCGACTGCTCTGCCGTTGAGCTATCAGGGAATAAGGTCGTGCGAGGACGCACTCTATCGCACGCTTACGAAGGCGACAAAATTAAAGGCTACCCACCGCCAATTCGTGCAGGCTTCTGCGGGCACTTTCCAGGGCCACCAATTGGGCAAATGAGGCGTTGTACTCATCCTCATTTTCAACTGGGTTTAACCGCTGAAGTCGAGATTTGAGATCTGCAATTGCCCGGCTGATACCCACTTCGCGAAGTCGAGCGACAATACTCGAAACATATCGCTCGGTGATTTCTCCTTCGGCGCGAATTGGTTCGACAGAGAGTTCGGTAAAGAGCGCTTTCATCTGTGGGTCGTCAATCTCTTCTGTTGTGAATGCGCGGTTGGCACCAAGCGAATTGATTGTCGTTGCTAAGCCTTTATACGCGGGATGGGTGAATGAACCATCTTCGATTGTGGTCCAGGTTGTGATGAGTGCAGGCATTTGAACGCGAACTTTGAGAACTTCACGCTCAAGCATCAATGTAGGTTCGAGCGGATCTGGTCGCCATGAATTATCGCTCTGTGAATCTTCTCCATGTGTCTCGGTGCTTTCGCGCTGCACAGGAATACTGCGTGCGCCTTGAATAACTGCACGAGAAACAATCTCTACTTCAACTCCGAGCCAGCCAGCAAGTAAACGTGTGTATTCGGGGCGCAACGATTTATCTCGAATCTGAGCGACAAGTGGTGCGGTTGCATTCAAGGCGTTAATGCGGCCTTCTGCAGTATCGAGATTATGTTGTTTAAGTTCGGTTTTAATTGCAAATTCAAAGAGCGGGATGCGACGCGCAATCAAATCACGAAGTGCGAGATCTCCCTTATTTTGACGGAGGTCGCAAGGATCGAGTCCATCTGGTTCAACTGCTACGAAGGTTTGAGTGACAAATTTCTGATCTTCATTAAATGCGCGCATCGCCGCTTTCTGTCCCGCTGCATCACCATCAAATGTAAATATGACTTCACCTCTAAATGCATCGTCATCCATCAAGAGTCGTCGAATAATGCGAATATGGTCGGAGCCAAAGGCTGTTCCGCAGGTTGCCACCGCAGTAGTTATTCCTGCTAAATGGCACGCCATCACATCGGTATAGCCCTCAACCACGACTACTTGGCGTTTCTTGGCAATCTCTTTCTTCGCCATATCGAGGCCGTAGAGAACTTGGCTCTTCTTATAAATCGGCGTCTCAGAGGTATTGAGATACTTCGGGCCTTGATCTTCAGTGTCGCTCGCAAGTTTGCGGGCACCAAATCCAACTACATCTCCAGAGATATCTCTGATTGGCCACATCAAGCGATTGCGGAATTTATCAATCGGCCCACGCTCACCCATCTTTGAAAGACCAGCGAGTTCGAGCTCTTCAATCGTAAAGTTGAGCGCACGAAGATGTTTTGTAAGAACATCCCAACCATTAGGTGCGTAACCAACACCAAAGGCTTCGCATGCAGCTCGATCAAAGCCACGCTTTGTTAGTAGCTCGCGTCCGATTGCAGCATCAGGGGATGTATTTAAAAGATTTTGAAAGAACTTTGCCGCTTCTAAATGAGCTGCAACTAAACGAGAGCGATTACCAACTGGCGCCTTTGTTCCACCGGCATATTCTTCATAACGAAGGGTGTAGCCCATCCGATCTGCAAGACGTTCGATTGTCTCGGTG
>CAJBMC010000038.1 GCA_903954055.1 uncultured Actinomycetes bacterium
GAGAGCGCCGCGGATTTCATCAATCAATCCGTTGTATTCACTCTGCACAGCTAGATGTGTCCAATTTCCTGTGATCGGAGTTGAATATGTCGCATCCCAAGTGATACCAGAGTCACTTGTCGGGATAGTTCCTGATGGTGAAAAGAGTTTAATTCGTACTGAGTCATTTCCGCTGGCTGCAGTATTGATCTTGACGACCACGAACCAGGATTTATTTCCGGTCGCAGTGGGAGTAGATGCTGCACCCACTGCGCCATAACTGCCACCTTCCCAGACGGGCAAGTTTGCTGAAGCTAATTTAATAACTGGTGCGCCCTGATAAGTCCAGCCGAAAAATAAGGCGCTTTTCGTTGTATCAGTGTTGCTCGATGGAAGCCCGTTGAGCAAGCCGACGACCGAGGAGCCCCAATTGGAAGCGCCATCAAGCGGTGCATACATCAAAAAACTGAGATAGAAAGTTGCATCTGAGTCAAAGGAGATTGGTGAAATGAACTGTCGTGCTGAGCTAAAAGGAGACCACACATTCGCAGTTGTTCCCGCGGCTGTATTGCTAGAAGGAAGAGTCAGAAGAGAGTTGGTCGGAAATGCAAGATTTGCGTTGTAGGAATTTGTGAAGACAGAGGCACGAACAGGATCATTGCCTGACTTAATTCCGTTGACCTTTACCCAGTTGCCTGTTAGTCCGATGCTGTCAGCGCTACCCGCAACCGCGTTCATCGCACTTGCGTTGGTACCAGTCATTGGCTCATAAAAAGATAGAGAAGCAGCTTCAGCTTGAGGCGGCGCCGATATTGAGAGAAGAGTTAGCAGAGTTGACCAAATTAAGGTCAAAGTGGCTCGTTTCTTCACTGCAGGATTCTAATGTGATTCCAAAGTGGGTTGTGAGGGACTCGAACCCCCGACCCGGTGATTAAGAGTCACCTGCTCTACCAACTGAGCTAACAACCCATTTAAGCGCGGGAACGCTTAAATGCAGAGCAGACCTTACCAGTTCTGTAACCCTGTCATGACCATTCTTATTAGCCGCATCTGCTGTGAGATCTGCGATGAAGTGGGCATGATTGAGCCATGTCTAGGGCTACCTCTACCTGGGAAATTCGCTTTATCGCGATTGCGATTGCCACTGCAATAGTGGTGCCCCTAACGCCAGCGCAGGCTGCAGATAAGAAGGCTTTAGCGGTACTTGAGACTTTAATTGTCAAAGGTCGCGCACCGAAGACCGGCTATGACCGAAGCTCTTTCGGAGATTGGGCCGACCCTGATGGCAATGGTTGCGATACACGCAATGACATCTTAAATCGCGATCTGAAATCAATTACCTACAAATATACAAATGATAATTGCATTGTCATGACTGGAACCTTTGTCGATCCATATTCAGGAACAGCGATGAATTTCCTTCGCGGAGTTGGCACAAGCAGTTTGATTCAAATTGACCATGTAGTTGCGGTATCTGATGCTTGGCAGAAGGGCGCATTCAAATGGGGGAGTACAACGAAAATTGCTTTCTATAACGATCCACTTAATTTACTAGCTGTTCAAGGGCGATTGAATTCTCAGAAAGGTGATGGCGATGCAGCAACTTGGTTGCCACCGCTGAAGAGTTATCGATGTGCATATGTCGCACGTCAAATTGCCGTTAAATCAAAGTATGCAATTTGGGTAACCGCTTCCGAAAAGAGCGCGATGCAGACAATCTTGGATAAGTGCCCAGATCAGCTCATACCTAAAGGTTAGAGAGCATCTCCGCCGCGCTCGCCGGTGCGAATGCGAATAACTTGTTCAACATTTGTTACCCACAACTTGCCATCACCAATTGCTCCAGTGTTGGCAGCAGTCACGATTGTCTCGATGATTGATTGTGCTTCGGCATCATCGGCAAGTACTTCAATTCGCACCTTTGGAATGAAATCAACGGTGTATTCAGCGCCACGATAGATCTCGGTATGGCCCTTTTGACGGCCAAAGCCACGTGTCTCAGAGACCGTCATGCCAGCAACTCCAGCAGCCTGAAGTGCGACCTTAATGTCATCGACCTTTGCAGGCTTCACGATTGCGGTTATGAGCTTCATATCTATCCTTCAATCTCTCGTGGCTCGCTTAGTAGCGATTGGAATTTCCTGTGATGTCATATGCAGATTCTGCGTGGAATGTTGTGTCAAGGCCATTGAGTTCATCATCGCGGAAGACGCGGAAGCCAATTGTCTTAGCGATTACCGTGGCGATAATCCATGTAGCAACAAAAGAGAAGAGCGCAACAACGATTACCGCAATCACTTGGTGACCAAGTTGTGTGGCTCCGCCATTAAAGAAGAGACCGTTAGCGCCTGCAGAATTTGCAGTAAGTGTTGCTAGGAAACCAATTGCAAGCATTCCGAGGATTCCACCGATTCCGTGAACGCCAACAACATCGAGTGAATCGTCGTAGCCATACTTGTATTTACGTGTAACAGCCCATGCAGATGCAACACCGGCAAGGAGGCCAAGGAAGAGAGCTCCCAATGGATTCACAAATCCACATGCCGGAGTAATTGCTACTGCGCCCGCGACGGCACCTGATGCAACGCCCAATGTGGTCGCCTTGCCGTCACGATATTTTTCAAATGCCATCCATGTCATTGATGCAGCCGCGGTTGCAATCTGGGTATTGATCATCGCTGTTGCTGCTAAATGACCTGCTGAAAGCGCAGAGCCAGCATTAAATCCGAACCAGCCAAACCAGAGCGCGCCTGCACCTAGAAGTACGAGTGGCATATTGTGCGGACGCATTGGATCTTTCTTAAATCCATCTCGCTTTCCAAGAACGATTGCGAGAGCAAGGGCCGCAGCACCAGAGTTAATTTCAACAACTAAACCACCAGCGAAATCGAGCGTGTGGAGCTTGTCTACGATCCAGCCGCCAGTGCCATTCTGCGATGCAAATACCCAATGGCAAATTGGTAGGTAGACCAGCGTCACCCAGAAGGCGACAAATACAACCCACGAACCGAACTTTGCGCGATCTGCAATGGCGCCAGAGAGAAGTGCAACAGTGATAATTGCGAAGGTCATTTGGAACATTACAAATGCAAGGGTTGGAATCTCATGTCCAGGTGCACCAACAACCTGATTGAGAGTCTTAGCTAGCCCCAGATTTTCAAAGCCACCGATAATTCCGCCGTTGGACTTTCCAAAGGCAAGTGAGTATCCGTAGAGAACCCAGATGATTGACGTGACGCCCATTGCAGCAAAAGACATCATCATCATGTTGAGTGCGGATTTTGCTCGGACCATGCCACCGTAGAAGAGGGCCAGCGCCGGCGTCATAAAGAGAACCAACGCCCCGCTAATTAATACCCAGGCTGTATCTCCGGCATTGATGGCGTGCATAAGTTTCTCCGTAACTTATTTAGAAATTACTTTTTAAATTATTTCGTCGCCTTATAGCGATCGTAAGAGGCTTGAATTTCCTTCTCTGCATCATCGTGACCTACCCAATCGCCACCGATGACTTCCTTACCTGGTTCGAGAGTCTTGTAGACCTCGAAGAAGTGCTTAATTTCATCGAGTTCATATACCGGAAGGTCTTTAATATCTTTGATTGCAGATTTGCGAATATCGCCAGCTGCGACGCAGAGCAACTTGTCGTCGCCGCCCTTTTCATCTGTCATACGCAACATCGCAACTGCACGCGCTGAAACAACGCAGCCAGGAAATGTTGGCTCATCAAGCATGACGAGGGCATCCAATGGGTCGCCATCGTTAGAGAGGGTGTTCTTCACAAAGCCATAGTCGTGTGGGAAGCGAGTCGCGGTAAAGAGCATCCGGTCGAGGCGAATCTCATGGGTCTCATGGTTGATCTCATATTTATTACGTGAGCCAGCCGGGATTTCAATGACGACGTCGAAGATCATGTGCGACTTCTTTCTTTTAGCCTTCTATAGAGATAGTACGAAGGGGAAAACTTGGGGTGAACGACGGGGCTCGAACCCGCGACATCTCGGACCACAACCGAGTGCTCTACCAGCTGAGCTACGCCCACCATGTGCTGTGCAAGGCGTTACTTTACCCGCTAGAGGCTCAATTCATTAAACCGGTTATTTCACGCTGATTGGGAGTACATCCTCCGGCGCAGGCAATGCCATTAACCTTGCCTTATGCAGCGGTTGCGAAAAGGTCGAAGGGAGATGGCTAAACCCTTCACGCGCTTAATTCCACTATTGCTGGCCGTCTCTGTGGCTCTCCAATTTGGGCCAGTGATGACATCGGCCTCTGCTGCTCTCTACACAACTAATCTTGCATTTCAACTAGATGCAAATAACAGTAGTTCTTACTCTGGTTCGGGCGATACTTGGAGCGATCTCTCTGGCCTTGGTCATAATTTCGTTCGCCTTTCATCGGGATCGGGCCGTCCGACATTTCAATCCGGAACTCCAAACTCGTTCCTATTTACGAGTGCAACAAACTCTGGAGCTCCACCATCGAATAATGGCTATTTTTCGGGAACCAATTCATGGGTAGGTGGAAATGACTTCACCGTCTCTGCGTGGATAAAAACAACAAGTGTCGGTAACAGCGCCAACCACTGGGAAATAATGCACATCCTCTCTGCCGAATCTGGGGGAGGCGCGTGGGATTGGGGCTTTGGTGTTGATAGCAATGGCAAATTAGCTTTCGGTACTGGCCTCACCGATACAACATTTGCATCACCATCAGCTGTCAATACTGGTAATTGGACTTTTGTTGCAGCCACGCGCACTAAGTCCAATGGTGTAATTCGCTTGTATGTCGACGGTTCGCTTGTTTACACAAGTGGCACGACTTCAAATACGAGTACCTTGAACTCCAATTCAAATATCCGACTCGGTGCAGGTGATGATGGCGGCGTTAGTTTCGGTGGAAATATCGGTGCCGTCTTTGCCTACAGCGCACTGTTAACTGATGCACAGATAACACAGAACTTTGATGCGACAAAAGGTAGCTACGGATTTTTAGCGGCCACAATAACTTCATTAACTGTTCTCAACGCCGCTACACCTTATGGGTCGATTGATACTCTCACTGCAACTGTTAATAATTCTGCTGCAACAGGTACGGTCAACTTCCTTAACGGCGGCACTTCAATCAGTGGTTGCTCTGCAAAGACAGCAACGTCGGGCGTTGCAACATGTCCTTTCGCACCAACTAGTACTGGAACTTTCTCAAATCTCACCGCGGTCTATAGCGGAGATAGTAGTTATGCC
>CAJBMC010000039.1 GCA_903954055.1 uncultured Actinomycetes bacterium
ATTCCTCATTCCACTCTCAAATTAGTAGAGGATGAGAGCCATGTTGGTTTATTTATCAATTATGAAAATCAACAGATGCAAGATGCGATGGATCTCTTAGCCGGAAAGCAAGCGTCCTAGGCGGGAGTTGAACCTGCGACCTACCGCTTAGGAGGCGGTTGCTCTATCCACTGAGCTACTAGGACTTTGCACATCTATTTCGAAGATGTGCTTGGCAAAGGTTATCGGTATAGGTAGCCTTCCTTTGAATCCATCAGGGATTCACATATTCACCAAACGAAAGGCCATTCCCATGAGAGCGCTCGTTATCGGCGCAGGCGGAGTTGGCAGCACAATTGCAAATATCGCATCTCGTAAAGCATTCATCACTGAATTGGTAATTGCTGACTACGACCTCGCACGTGCAACCGCTGTCACCTCAAAAATCCAAGACCCACGATTTTCAGCAGTGGAGGTGGATGCCAGCGATCTGGTTTCGCTCGAAGGGCTTATTCGGAAAATTGCGCCCGATGTAGTTCTTAATGCAGTTGATCCTCGTTTTGTCATGAATATTTTCAATGCTGCTAAGAGCGCCGGCGTTAACTACATCGATATGGCGATGTCACTCTCTATCGCACATCCCACAGATCCGTTCAATAAAACTGGAGTGATGTTAGGTGATGAGCAGTTTGCTCAACATGGCGAGTGGGAACAGAACGGCAGATATGCACTCGTTGGAATGGGAATCGAGCCTGGCATGAGCGATGTATTTGCGCGCTATGCGCAGGAGTATCTCTTTAGCGAAATCGATGCGGTCACGATTCTCGATGGTTCAAATCTCACCGTTGATGGGTATGAATTTGCACCATCTTTTTCAATCTGGACAACTATTGAAGAGTGTCTTAATCCCCCTTTAATTTGGGAGAACGGTGCATTCCACACAGCTCAACCTTTCACTGGTGGAGTTACCTTCGATTTTCCAGAAGGAATTGGGCCTGTTGAATGTGTTGATGTCGAACATGAAGAAGTTGTTTTGATTCCAAAGAAGGTCAATGCGAAGAAAGTCACTTTCAAATACGGACTTGGTAATGACTTTATTGAGAAGCTCAAGACAATTCATGCACTGGGCTTATCAAAGAAGGAGAAGGTTAAGTACCGCGGCATGGAGATTGCGCCCCGTGATTTCCTGGCTTCCTTATTGCCTGATCCGGCAACAATTGGTCCCATGATGCATGGCAAAACATGTGCCGGGGCACATATCGCTGGCAAGAATAAAGAAGGCCAGCCATATGCCTGCTACATCTATAACGTTGTCGATAACGAGTGGTCGATGAAAAATTATGGCGATCAGGCAGTTGTCTGGCAGACCGCAATTAATCCATTGATTGCGATGGAATTGATTGCGAACGGAACGTGGAAGCCACAAGGAGTTGTGGGTCCAGAATGGCTTGATCCAAAGCCATTTCTTGATCTCATTGAATCTTACGGAAGCAGTTGGCATATCCGTGATGAAGATCCGAAAGGGCTATTCGCATGAAAAAATGGGCACTGATTACCGGCGCAACTGTTGGCATAGGCGATTGCTTCGCACGACTTCTTGCCGCTGAGGGCTACAACCTCATCATCAATGCACGGAACGAAGAGAAGCTCAATGAGCGCGCAGATTTTCTCCGCAAGAATTACGGCGCTGACGTTGTAGTGCTTGCGGCAGACCTTGCGACAGATTGCGAAAAAGTTGAGTCATATATCAAGGGTCACGAGATCGAGGTCCTGATCAATAATGCTGGATTTGGTCTTAACCAGTCATTTTTATCGAGCTCAATCGAAGATGAAGAACGAGTGCTAGATGTCTTAGTTCGTGCACCAATGCGGCTGATGCATGCAGTCTTACCGCAGATGCGAAAGCGTGACTCTGGAATAGTCCTTAACGTCTCATCAACGGCTGCATTTATCGCCGGCGGCCATTACAGCGCAGCTAAGGCGTATGTAACGGTGATGTCTGAGTCACTTCACACACAAATGCTTCCTACAAATGTGACTGTCACCTCACTCAATCCTGGTTTTGTTCATACCGAATTCCATCAACGTGCCGGAATGAAGATGGGCGCAATTCCTGATTTTATGTGGCTCAACGGCGACTTCCTCGTAAAGAAGGCGTGGGCTGACGCTAAGAAAGGCAAGGCAATCAGTATCCCCGGGTGGCAGTACAAGGTACTTCGCGCAATCATCGCGATATCTCCACGATCGACTGTTCGGAAGATGGGAATGTCTCTGCGCACTAAACAGCGCTAAATTCACACCTTTTTCACCGGTTACCGCCGAGGTTTAACGCCTTGGAATAGATATCATTACCGCATATCTACGGAGGTCTCCCATGTTTCGTAAGGTCACCCTTACTCTTGTTGCAGCTATCTTGGTTGCAGGTTCAATTACAGCATCCCCTGCAAATGCAGCAACAAAGATCAGTAATGGCGTTGCTTGCTCAAAGGCGAATGCAACCACCAAAGTCTCTGGCTACTCATATAAGTGTGCAAAGAACACAATGGTGAAGAACTCTAAGTTGACATGGCTCTCTGTCGAATGTCTCTCTGCAATTAAGAGCTACGACGCAGCAGTAAAGGCAAAGACTGATCTTGCAAATGTTGCGACTCAGACCGCTGAACTCGATGCACAACTCACAACTGCAAATGATGCACTCGCAAAGACAACTGCAGCGCTCGATGCAGCGAAGGCTCAGGTTACGAAGTCGCGTGCAACTCTTCTAACAACCACAATTCCGGCTGAAAAACTTGCGCTCTCAAATGCGGTTTCAAAGCTTGCAAACGCGATCTTGATTCTTACTACAAGCCGCGCAAAGCTTGATTCACAAGTTAAAGATTTGATTTCTAAGAAGGCGCTTCTTGCAAGCGCCCCAGATCAGCTGGCGAGCAACATCGCCGACTCGATGGCATCTGCAAATCTACTTTGCGCAAAAGGCTTCTAACTCTTAAGCCTCAAGTTCAACGCCGATTTGGCGTCGGATCTCTTCTCCAATTCCAATGATGGCGACTGTCTGCTCATGTGTATGCAATGGTGATTCGAGCAATCCTTGTGCGACATATGATGCGAAATAATTTGCTTGATAGCAGAGGCCTTCATGCCCCTTCACAGCGCTCTCATCTCGCCAATTAGGACCAGTGCCATTAAAGAGCGCTTGACGTAGGCCGAGGCCCGATGGCGTAAAGAATGGCGAATCTACAAGAAGTACTCCGTCTGTTCCTGAGACCGATGCACGTGTAGGAAGATGGCTATGGCCACTCGTGGTGATTACAGCTCGGGCTCCTGATGCATATTCAAATACTGCTGAAGCGAACGCCTCTGAATGTGGGCTATGTAATTTTCCAGTTGCCGTTATTTTGATTGGTAAACCGAGGAACTGCTCGGTAAATGCAATTGGATAGATACCCATATCTTGAACAATGCTCGCTCCTGGCAACCACAATCGCTTGACGACTCGATTATCTTGGCCGAAATCAGCTTGGATTAACTCAATTGTGCCGAGCGTCTTCTCTTCGAGCATTCTGCGCATCATGCTTGCCTGTGGAAGATAGCGCGACCACATCGCCTCCATCGCAAATACTCCAGCTTTCCTTGCAGCTTGATAGAGGGTCTGTGCATCCTTCTTACTGATTGCTGTCGGCTTCTCGACTAATACATGCTTGCCGGCATTGATTGCAATGAGCGCATCTGGAAGGTGTGTATTAGGAAGGGTTGCAATGTAAATAACATCGATATCGTCCTGTGCGCAGATCTCTTCATAGGAGTTATATGTTCGAGAGATTCCGTATTTCTGACCCATCGCTTCGGCTTTTCCTGGCGTCTTCGATGCGATTGCGACCACCTGCTGCTTGGTATGTCTCTGAAGAGTATTGACGAAGATATCAGCGATATCGCCGGCACCGACAATGCCCCAGCGAAGTGAAGGCACTGATGCTGGATCGAGGATATCTGCTGCTGGAAAATCATCAGGAGAGAAGTTCTTTACTACACCACCGAACATAGCCATCTCCGCATCATAGACCTGAGCAATTACTAAGTGAATAAGTAACGCTCTCCCTATTGCACGATATCTCGCTTAATAATGGAATCATCCAATGTTTCGCGCAGCTAAAGCCACGCTGATTGCTGCCCTCACGACACATATCTTTTGGCGACTACTCATCCCGGACGAATCGAGACCGAGAGACTTCTTTCTCTACAACTTCATCTGGATTGTTGCTTTAACACTTGTCATAGCTGCCCCACTAAGTATGGATCGAGTAGCAATTGGCGCACTCTCACTCGCAATTTTCATTTGGGGAATCGGAGCACTTGCGGCAAGTACCGATCAGTCATCTGTAGCCCCTCGATTTATCATTCTCTCGCAGATTTGTTATTCGATTTTCTATCCGCTCTTTCTCATTGTGATTCCGCGTATCTCAAGTGCAACTACAAAACTTCAACCGATTGAACTCCTCGATTCATTAATTTTCGGACTTGGATTTACCTCTATCGTCGCTACGATTCTTATGACGGTAATCTTTCCGGCAGAATCGCTTGTAACTAGCAATGACTTCTTCTCAATCTTTTATCCAGTAGGAGATTTAGCGCTACTTCTTATCTCACTTTTACATATAGCCACTCGCGGTTTCGATAGGCAAAAGTTGCTACTTTTTGCCGGAGTTCTGATTTTCGCAGCGACAGATATCTTTTATCTCTGGCTCGCACTCCACCATCGATATTCATATGCAAGCATCGCCGACGATGGATGGTTGATTGCAATATCGTTCTTCGCACTTGCAATCACCGTACCTTCAACTTCGCATAGCGAGGTTCGTCCAATTCATCCCGCTCTTGTAGCTATCGCTATTTTCATAAGTCCTATCCTGCTCGCGATCAGCGCACTTCAGCCAAAGATATTCCCCATTTATATAGTGATACCCGCGATTGCCAATCTGCTCTTGGCATTTATTCGAATGAGTACCGCACTCCGGCAAGCGCGCACCTTGAGCGATGAACGAATTCTCGCTCGCACTGATGAATTAACTGGCCTCGCAAATCGAAGGCGGTTACTGAGCGAAATTGAAGAATTCTCTGAGGTTGAAGGTGCCTTGCTACTTCTCGATCTCAATGGTTTTAAACCAGTTAATGACCAATATGGCCATGAAGTCGGTGATCTCATACTGCGTGAAGTTGCTCGTAGATTTACTCGTACCTTGCCACACGGAACACTCCTCGCTCGATTAGGTGGCGATGAATTTGGAGTACTTGTAAAGGGAACATATGAAGAGACTTTGGAGAGTGCATACGCACTCAGGGCATCACTGTCCTATCCCTTTGCAATTCGCGGTATTTCAATTTCAGTAGGAGTAAGTGTTGGCCATGTGCAGAACGATGGTGGTGGTGAACTATTAAAGCGAGCTGATAGCGCGATGTATCGAGCTAAGCATTTGGATACGGGGGTAGCTCAATCTTAATTTCTTTTAACCGCTCGAGTGATTCCACGCGTTCGACTGAGTGATCAACAATTCTTTCAACATAACCCTTG
>CAJBMC010000040.1 GCA_903954055.1 uncultured Actinomycetes bacterium
CCGACCATCACGAGGTGAGGTTGAGTTGCACGGCCTGCGGTGAAGGCGCCATATGGGCCTTCAACAAAGACTCGTGTGCCCTTTTTGATATATCGAGTAGCGCGTGAGTGATCACCGAGATCTTTAATAGTAATGCGCAGATGATTTTCAGTAGGAGCTGCCGATAATGAATATGGATGTGACATCAAGAAATGTCCGCGAGTTAAGAAGCGCCAGCTAAAGAATTGTCCACCCTCTGCAGCAAGGTTGCGAAGATTGCGACCGCGCATTATTACTGAGATAAGACCTGGTCCTTCAACGATTACCTTTTCAACTACAAGGTTGGCGCGAAGTGAACGAACCAATGGAATTCCGAATCGATAGATAATCACGGCAGATGCCATCAAGATGTAGAGGAATGTCCAGTAGAGACGATTGAGTGGGTGGTTGATAAACATCTGACCGTTAAGCACTTGGTGCATAAATGATGCAGCGATGGCGACGTATGTATAGATGTGGATGATCCACCATGTCTCATATGACATCTTGGCGCGCGCCTTGCGATAGGAAGTCACACCAGCGAGCATCATCAAGAAGAAACCAGCGAGCGCCGGCCACATCCATAAGAAGTTCTTCATCATGCGCCAGAGTTCAACGGCCAACATCACATGATCTTGGCCAGCCCAGGAGAAGATAATGAAGAGAACGTGAATCAAAACTAGATAGAGCGACCATGGACCTAACTTGCGGTGCCACGCGACGAGACGATCATGACCGACTCCGCGTTCGACAGCTGGGATACGTGCAACGAAGAAGATTCCGACGATTGCAAAGTAGCTTCCGGTAAGTGCTGCCAATCGAGAGAGCGATGCGATGATCGCGTAGACGCTAGAGATATCGCTCTTGCGCATTGTCGTGACCTGCAGAGCCAAGGTGAGGCCGAGGCCGATACCGAGTAACCATGCAGCCCAATCAACGCCGGCAGCAGAGTGCTTTCGAAAGGTCTGTTTCGTATTGGCCATGGGATAAGTCTCTGCTACCTACCTGAGAATTGCCTGCATGGCCTCTGAGATGCTGGGATGAATAGAAGGTGCGAGGGTTAGACTCACCTCCATGCGCGTACTTATCACTGGTGGAGCAGGCTTTATCGGTTCTCACCTCGCCGATGCCCTCTTGGCGCAAGGCGATCAGGTGGTCATCCTCGATAACCTCACTACCGGTTCTCGCGCCAATATCGCCCATATCGAAAATCAGATTGAAATCCATCAAGGAGATATCCGCGATGAGGCGCTCGTCGATACATTGGTGAAGAGCGCAGATCTCGTACTGCATATGGCAGCAGCTTTAGGCGTGAAGAACATTATGGAGAATACAGTCGAATCTGTTTCGATTAACTTCACTGGTTCGGATGGTGTCCTTAAGGCAGCAACGGCACACAGCAAGCGGTTGATTATCGCCAGCACATCAGAGATTTACGGCAAGAACCCAGAGCAACCACTCAATGAAGAGTCCGATCGTGTTGTCGGTGCACCACAGAAGATTCGTTGGACCTATAGCGATGCCAAGGCGTTAGAGGAAGCAATCGCGCACACACTCCATCGCACACATGGCCTTAAGGTCACAACGGTGAGATTCTTTAACACTGTTGGACCTCGCCAGACCGGACAATACGGCATGGTGCTACCTCGCTTTGTAAAGCAAGCTCTGAACAATGAAGAAATCACGATCTACGACGATGGATCACAGTCACGAGTCTTCTGCCATGTTGAAGATGCTGTGCGCGCCGTGTTGGCACTTGCCGCGGATGACTCAACTATCGGCGATTACTTCAACGTTGGTGGTGTAGGTGAGGTAACAATTAAAGAGCTCGCAACAAAGATTGTTGAACGCACCGGATCTTCTTCACAGCTTCTCTACGTCCCATTTACCGAAGCCTACGGTGCTGGTTTTGAAGATATGCAACGTCGAGTACCTGATATCTCGAAGGTGAAGGCAAAGCTTGGTTGGGCTCCAATGCACACCCTAGATTCAACTATCGATAGCGTTGCCGCGCACCTAAAGAATTGACCGCAGAACAAATTAAAGAGTCTTTGCGCCCTTAATTTTTCCTGTTGTATCAAAGACATACGGCGCACTCGCTAAAACGTGGGCGGGCTTAACAACGCTATGGAGCGTTACAACGATTGCAATATCAGCACCCGATAACGGTGATGAGCTTTCACCCATCCAATTACCCACAACATCATCATGCCAAGCAACTACAGCGCCCCGCCTACGTAGCTCTTCAATAACAATCTCTGCCGGGGTCTCCCGGACATCTGCCACGTTTGGCTTATAGGCAACACCAACAACAAGTACTGACTTACCCTTCAATGACCCACCGTTATCTGCCTCAACGCGATCGACGATATAGACCGGCATCTCGAGGTTAACTTCATTAGCGCGCTCGATAAAAGTTGATGGTGCACCTAGTTGTTCGGCTACGTGTGCCAAATAAGTTGGATCGACGGGGATGCAATGTCCGCCAACGCCTGAAGACGGTGTGAACTTCATAAAGCCATACGGCTTGGTATTTGCAGCATCTAGTACTTCATTGACTGAGATACCTAGTTTATGTGCGATTTGTGCAAATTCATTTACAAGTGCGATATTGACCTGCGAAATGTGTTTTCAAATAACTTTGCAGACTCTGCAACCTCAGGTGATGATACTTCGACAAGCACATCACAGAAAGATGAGTAGAACTCACGAGTCATCTCAGATGCCTCAGGCGTTAAACCTGCATAGAGACGTGGTGTGTTCTTCTGGTTGTAGTCTCCACGACCTGGATCAACGCG
>CAJBMC010000041.1 GCA_903954055.1 uncultured Actinomycetes bacterium
CGCAGCGCTGGAAGCGTTGAAATGTAGTACTGAGGACCGTAGTTATTGACCGAAATTCCTGCCTGCAAAATTGTTCCGATTCCTTGCGATAATTTCGCGATCAATTGAACATCTTTGGAACGAACAACCACATCACGATTTGCTCGGTAGTTCAAAATTCTTCCGGTGCTATTTCCATTTGAAAATTCTTCATTTGCATAGGTAGAGACAGAGCCAAGGGTGATATCTCCGGCTGCAACTCCGCCATCGGTGAGGTATTTAGATACAGCAACAACATCTGATCCAACCTTTGTCACCGCGGCAGCAACAGTTGGGCGTGTAAGTGAAACATTGAGAGTCCATACGACGTTATCTGCAGTTGCCGAGGTCTTTGCAGAACCGGTAACCGTGATTCCATTTGTTGTACGCGATGCAAAGCCCGATCCAACCTTCATCAACCCGAAGGCAAAGGAGAGCGCCAAGATTGACGCTGCGACGATGATGGCAATCGCCTTACGGCGCTCGATCTGGATGATGGGGCTATTTGATGGGTTAAAGTCGTTGTTACTCATGATTTGAGTGTATTACCTAGTCATATTGGAGTTCTAGCGGGCTTCGCACACCTTTCTCACGCTTAAATATTGAGCGATCTGGGAATATGCAACTGGCGATTGCTCTAGTACCCTTATGCCTAGTCGGACGCTTAAATCAGTACCCGTTTGTTAAGGCTTAAATCTTTACTCGGTATGGCTGTAGGCAAGATGAAGACTGGCGAAAGAGATAACTCGCTTCGCCCCACATATCGAAGGATAAGAAATACATGGCAACAGGTACAGTTAAGTGGTTCAACTCTGAAAAGGGATTCGGATTCATTGCAGTTGATGGCGGAGGACAGGACGTTTTCGTTCACTACTCAGCAATCCAGGGTAATGGTTACAAGAGCCTTGAAGAGGGTCAGGCAGTTACATTTGAGGTTGTCCAGGGTCCTAAGGGTCCTCAGGCAGACGCAGTTAACCCAGCCTAATTACACTTACGAAAAACCCCGTCGAGAAATCGGCGGGGTTTTTCTTTTCGGTAAATAAATAACCGAAGATAAATTATTTTGCGGGAACCGGCGGAATCTCACCGAGTTTAGCTTTACGTGCATCAACTTCCTTTACCGGTGAAAGATCTCTCCCCTTCTTCCAAGAATCTAAATATTTCCACGGCAATACTTCCCCGCGTCGAACCCACCAGGTATCGGTAGGTGTTGGCCAGGAGATTGCAAAGTGAAGATGCGGATGCGTTCCCTTCGCACTTCCTGTTGCACCTACCGCTCCCAATAATTGCCCCGCTTTGACCGCAACACCTGGCTCGATGCTTGCAGGAATTGTTCGTAAGTGTGAACCGTAATATCGAACCCCATCTGCGCCGATGATGGAGACAAATAAACCACCACGATCGATGCCAAGGTTTGTCTTGCCGCTCCATCGATCTACGCGATTGACTTCATCTACAACTCCATCAATCGGGGCGACAAACTTGCACCCTGCCTGAGTCAAAATATCTGTCGCCGGATAATCATGGTGGGCATGTGCATAATCAACGGCGCACCCAGCAACTGGAAATTGATAAATCGGAGAAGCTTGCGCTGCTGGATTTATTGAGAGAAAGAGCGCAACTACCAATAGCTTCTTGAACATGGTCATGAGCCTACCAATGCCTGCCTGCTTAACTCAGTGCAGCGCGGTCAAGTTTTGCTGTGACTAACATGTGAGGCACAGTGAGCGCCCAGACCGTTACCAATGTCAGCCATAAAAAATTGTCGTTGATGTTGTCGCGAGCAAAACCTGCAAGGAGCCCAACGAAGATAAAGGTACCTACAAGCGCCGGCAGACCAGGGATAACTGCTTTGAAAAATGCCCCTAAAGAACTTCCTTCTTCATATGAAGCCATAGAGGCTGGTAGTAGCGAAGTCAGTCTCGCAGTGTGGCGCATCGCATGCCAACATCCGAAGTAAACAGCGAAGGCAACAAGAGGTGGCGTAATTGAAGCAAGCGCTGCAAGTAGTACGAGGTCGAGTGAGTCACGTAATCGCCCACGGGTCAGCAGCGCCACAATGGAGATGGTGGAGATTACTGCAACTGCAATCTGAATATCTGAAGCAAATCCATGATCCCAATTAAGCAACGATGGATTGACCTTGGCAAGCGCCGATGTGCTTCTGCTACTTACCAAGGGAATGACTACTGGCACTAGTCCAGATGCGCTGGCATATGCCCAGACTGGAAGTTTGGCGCGATCTCCACTTTTATAACTATCGAGTTCGCGAATGAAAGCGCTATCTCC
>CAJBMC010000042.1 GCA_903954055.1 uncultured Actinomycetes bacterium
ACCGGATAGCCGATTCGTTGAGCGATAGCGACCGCCTCCGCCTCCGATGAAGCCATTCCAAATTCAGGTGCGGTCAAGTTCTTAGATTTGAGTACGTCACCGAAAGCGCCACGTTCTTCTGCAAGGTTAATTGCATCAGGGCTAGTTCCAAGAATTGTTACACCTGCTGCCTTGAGGCCAGCTGCAAGACCTAGCGGAGTCTGTCCGCCCAGTTGAGTAATTACGCCAAGAACCGGACCCGCGAGCGTCTCAGCGTGGATAACTTCTAATACATCTTCAAGCGTGAGTGGTTCGAAATAGAGGCGATCACTGGTGTCGTAATCTGTAGAGACGGTCTCCGGATTACAGTTGATCATGATGGTCTCGAAATCAGCCTCGCGCAGAGTAAAGGCGGCATGGACACACGAGTAATCGAATTCGATTCCCTGACCGATGCGGTTTGGACCAGAGCCCAAGATAATTACCGCAGGTCTTGTCCGTGGACGAACTTCAGTCTCTTCCTCATAACTTGAGTAGTGATAGGGAGTATGTGCTTCAAATTCAGCGGCACAAGTATCGACCGTCTTATAAACAGGATGAAGATTGAGATGGTGGCGCGCTTTACGAACATCTTCCTCAGAGATATTTCGCAAGTCAGCGATCTGTTTGTCGGAGAATCCAAAGGACTTTGCGAACTTTAGATTGTCATAGGAGAGTTCTCCAGGTTGCGCAATTTCTTCTGCGGCCAGGTTGATCTCTTGCAATTGCTTGAGATACCAGCGATCGATTTTGGTCGCCTCATAGACCGCTTCGAGATCGGCCCCGGCCCAGAGCGCGCGATGTACCTGCTGTAATCGATATTCGGTAGGCATACGCATCGCTTCAAGTAGCTCACCCACATGGATACTCGATTTATCAGCCGGGAAGGTAAAAATCGCCTCTTTTCGCTCCAATGAACGAAGCGCCTTCATGAGGGCTTCCGGAAAAGATCGACCAATGGCCATTGCTTCCCCAACACTCTTCATTGTTGTAGTCAGTCGTGGGTCTGCATCTTGAAATTTCTCAAAGGCGAAACGCGGCGCCTTCACAACGATGTAATCGAGCGTGGGTTCGAAGGAAGCAGGAGTCACTTGAGTGATGTCGTTCTTAATCTCATCCAATGTGTATCCGATAGCGAGTTTTGTGGCAATTTTTGCAATCGGAAAACCAGTCGCCTTTGATGCTAGTGCAGAAGATCGAGATACACGCGGATTCATCTCAATCACAATGATTCGACCAGTATCTGGATTTACCGCAAATTGAATATTGCAACCGCCGGTATCTACACCTACTTCACGAATGATTGATATCGATAGATTGCGAAGTTTCTGATACTCAACATCGGTTAAGGTGAGCGCTGGTGCCACAGTAATCGAATCACCGGTATGAACGCCCATAGGGTCGATATTTTCGATTGAACAAACGATGACAACGTTATCTACCTTGTCACGCATAACCTCTAATTCGTACTCTTTCCAGCCAATGATTGACTCTTCGATAAGGACTTCAGAGGTCGGTGAGTGGCGAAGTCCAGCACCGGCAATCTGACGAAGTGTCTCCTCATCGTGAGCGATACCTGATCCAAGACCGCCCATGGTGAAAGATGGACGAATAACACATGGGTAACTTAAAACATCTGCTGCCGCCAGTACTTCTTCCATGGTGTGACAAATGATGGAACGAGCTGACTCTCCCCCAATTTTTGCAACGATTTCACGGAAGAGTTCGCGATTTTCACCACGATTAATCGCATCAACATCGGCTCCAATCAGACGCACATTGTGGCGAGCCAGAATTCCTTCCTCGAACATTCCGATTGCGGCATTGAGCGCAGTCTGTCCACCAAGTGTTGCGAGAACAGCATCTGGACGTTCTTTGATGATGATTCGTTCGATAAATTCCGGGGTAATTGGTTCGATGTAAGTTGCGTCAGCAAACTCTGGATCCGTCATGATTGTCGCAGGGTTGGAATTAACCAAGATAACTCGAATGCCCTCGGCCTTTAAGACTCGGCAGGCTTGGGTTCCAGAGTAATCAAATTCGCAGGCCTGGCCGATAACGATAGGGCCAGAACCAATAACAAGTACGCTCTTAATCGAAGTATCGAGTGCCATTAGAGTGTCACCGCCTTTCGTGGATATTTCTCCATCAATTCGGTGAATCGATCAAAGAGGTAACTTGCATCGTGTGGTCCGGCAGCAGCCTCCGGGTGATATTGCACGCTAAAAGCACCGCGTTCTAAGAGCTCTAGCCCTTCGACTACACCATCATTGAGACAGAGGTGTGTTACTTGACCAGGACCGAAGACGGTCGAGAAGACAGTATCGGTTGGTGCTTTAAGAGCAAAGCCATGGTTGTGGGCTGTGATCTCAACTTTGCCACTCTTGCGATCAATGACCGGTTGGTTGATGCCGCGGTGCCCGAATTGCAATTTATAAGTCTCGAAGCCGAGCGCTCTTCCTAAGATTTGATGACCGAAACAGATTCCAAAAACTGGAACCTCTTCAATCAAAATATCTCGAACTAAGTTAACAGTGTCAGTCATCGTTGAAGGATCACCGGGGCCATTGGAGAGGAATACTCCATCGGGTTTGTAGCTCATAATCTCTTCTAAATTTGAGTTGAATGGCACTACATGAACTTCGATTCCGCGCTCTGCCATATTCCGCGGAGTCGCGGCCTTGATACCTAAGTCGAGGGCAACAACGGTGAACTTCTTCTTCCCTATAGCTGGAACTAGATAAGGAACCTGCGTTGAAACATCTTCGCAGAGATATGCACCAGACATCGGGCTCTGCTTACGTACCTCAATCACCATCTCTTCCCGAGAGAGTTCGGTATCTGAAAATATTCCCACTCTCATCGCGCCTCTATCACGTAAGTGGCGGGTAATTGCGCGGGTATCAACGCCTGAAATCCCCACGACTCCTTGACGGATTAACTCTGCCTCTAAGTCAGTGGTGCTTCGCCAATTACTTGTGATGGAAGAAGGGTTTCGCACGACGAAGCCGGCGACCCAAATCTTCGATGACTCATTATCTTCGACATTCATTCCGGTATTTCCGATATGTGGAGCAGTCATAACAACAACTTGTCGGTGATAGGAAGGATCGGTCAGCGTCTCTTGGTAGCCGGTCATGCCAGTTTGAAAGACTGCTTCACCGAAGGTCTTTCCACGGGCGCCCCAAGAGCGTCCTTCAAATATGCGTCCATCGTCGAGGACCAGGTATGCCTTGCTCATCAGTTTCCGACCTTATGGGTTAGGTGGCCATTAAAGAGTGTCGCCACAATGTTTCCGTGAAATTCCATCCCATGAAATGGGGTGTTCTTGCTCTTAGAGGCGAGATTCGCCCGATCCACCACAGTCGACCCATTTGGATCGATGATCGCGATATGTGCGGGTTCACCCACTTTGATCGAACGGCCATGCGAGGTGTAGCCACCAATTTGAGCCGGCTTGCTACTCATAATTTCAACAGCGCGCTTCCACGAGATGCGACCAGTCTTAATCAAGGTGCTATAGACAATGGGAAATGCAGTCTCAAGACCAACCATTCCGAATGCAGCGTTCTGCCATTCACATTCTTTTGACTCGACAGGATGCGGTGCATGGTCGGTACCGATGATGTCGATTGTTCCATCTGCAACAGCTTCACGAAGTGAGTCGACATCGCTCTGCGTGCGAAGAGGCGGGTTGACTTTGTAGATTGGATCGTAACTTTCCGCAATTTCATCAGTTAGTAACAGGTGATGAGGTGTTACCTCCGCAGTTACCTGCATTCCCTGTGCCTTGGCCCAACGAATAATTTCTACACCACCACGAGTTGTCACATGACATATATGAAGTCGAGCACCGACCATATTAGCTAGCAAGATATCTCTAGCGATAATTGATTCTTCTGCGACAGCAGGCCAACCCTTAAGTCCGAGAGTTGAAGCGATAACGCCCTCATTCATCTGCGAACCTTCGGTGAGTCGTGGGTCTTGTGCATGCTGAGCGATAACTCCATCAAACTGCTTTACATACTCCAGTGCTCTGCGCATCAATAATGGATCAGAGACGCAATTTCCATCATCGCTAAATACCCTCACTTGCGCCCTCGAGTGAGCCATCGACCCAAGGTCTGACAGCTCCTGGCCTTCTAGCCCCTTTGTTACGGCGCCAATCGGAAAGACATCGACCAGACCAACAGATTTACCGATTGCACTCACTTGTTCGACAATCGCTGCATTATCTGCCACCGGCAAAGTATTTGCCATTGCGCTCACCGCTACGTAGCCACCGCGAGCTGCGGCGAGTGATCCGGTCGCGATGGTCTCTGAATTTTCTCGACCTGGTTCGCGAAGATGGGTATGGAGATCTACAAAACCTGGAAGAAGAACATAACCTGTTGCATCAATTGTCTCTCCACCAGATGATGAGATTGAGGCGGAGATTTCCTTTATGACACCGTCTTCAATCAATACATCAGAGACTCCTTCGCCGAGAATCGAGCCACCCTTAATAAGGATTCTGTTACTCATTGATTGTCTCCTGACTTCCAGCGATAAAGAGGTAGAGGATTGCCATCCGAATCGAAACACCATTGGCTACTTGTTCGACAACAACAGATTGCGGACTATCTGCAGCTTCAGCGCTGATTTCTAACCCACGATTCATTGGGCCAGGGTGCATCAAGATTGAACTTGGTTTTGTGAGAGCAAGTCTCTCGGCATCAATACCGAAGAGCGTTGAGTATTCGCGCTCTGATGGGAAGTAGAGATCACTCATTCGTTCCTGCTGGATTCGCAGCATGATGACGGCATCTACCGTCGGTAAAACGGCGTCAAAATCGTGTGAGACTTTCACCGGCCACGCTTCGACTTGGTATGGAAGTAAGGTTGGCGGCGCAACTAAAGTTACCGATGCACCGAGTTTTGTCAGTAGTAACACATTTGAACGTGCAACACGGGAGTGCAAAATATCTCCAACAATTGCAATATGTAGACCAGTCAAATCGCCTTTTCCGCCGGCTAGGTGTTTTCTAATCGTGTAAGCATCTAAGAGCGCCTGACTTGGATGCTCGTGAGTTCCATCGCCAGCATTAATAACAGTTCCGTTGATCCATTTACCTCGCGCAAGTTGGTGCGCCGCACCAGATGCTGGATGGCGAATAACTACAGCATCCGCTCCGAGCGCCTGTAGCGTTTGGGCCGTATCTTTCAGCGACTCCCCTTTGCTGATACTCGAACCTTTTGCCGTGAAGTTAATAACATCTGCTGAAAGTCGCTTTGCAGCCGCCTCGAAAGAGATACGAGTTCTGGTCGAATCTTCGGCGAAGAGATTAACGACAGTTTTTCCACGTAAGGTCGGAAGCTTCTTTACCGCACCCTCTGATACTCGAGCCATCTCTGTCGCTGTATCCAAAATTGTGATGGCAAAATCTTTACTGATGTCATTAATCGAAAGGAGATGCTTCATTATTCTGCCCCCTCAATTGTCACTAGATCATCACCGTCGTGCTCGAGCAGATGCACCTTGACTGATTGGCTCTTTGACGTTGGCAGGTTCTTACCGACGAAATCCGCTTTAATCGGCAACTCTCGGTGGCCACG
>CAJBMC010000043.1 GCA_903954055.1 uncultured Actinomycetes bacterium
GGCGAGATTGCACGCTATGGACCTTCGCCAAAATTGTTGCTTCATCGCCTTCCTTCAGTGCAGCGATATCGGATAGCTCCCCGCGGACGAGATACCTGCGAGGAAAGTGAAGGAGTAAATCTCCAACTGTTGTGTATCCGAAGAGATCTTTAAATGCCTTGGCTGTCTTATCGCCGATGACCCCACTGAGTTTGGAATCGAAGGTAGCCATGGCGTTATTCTCTCGCGAGCACGCCGCAATCATCAGCTTTGCCCCGCATCGTAAAATCACGCCTAATTCATCGAGTGCCGCCCTATGACGACTCTGGATTGGCTCTAATCGCCCCCCTCTTGATATCCTTTCGCCCTGCTGAGCGCGTATGGCGATTAGCTTCATTCGATTCAAGTTTGACGATAAGAGGAGTACCGCAATGGCATCAACATGCGACATCTGTGGCAAGGGCCCAAGCTTTGGCAATAACGTTTCACACTCACAGGTGAAGACACGTCGCCGTTGGAATCCAAATATCCAGCGCGTAAAGACACTTGTTAAGGGTGCTTCTAAGCGTCAGAACGTATGCACCTCATGCCTCAAGGCTGGCAAGGTTGCTCGCGCTTAACCATTAATAATTATTAATATTTAAGGATTACTTGAAATGGCTCCAGGAAACTGGGGCCATTTCTATTTCCTTCATATTGTGCACGAGTGAAATTCCAGAGCCTTCATAGACGGTGCCAATTGGAATTCCAGGCAACTCCCTGCCGGTAGCAAGCAGCACATGATCTTCGCCTCCCTGAAGAATCCACTCCAAGACATCTGCGCCCATCTTCTTCGAAAGTTCAAAGAGCTCATCAAATCCATCTGCCTTTTCGAGCATCATTAGATGGAGCGAAAATCCAACGTCGGATGCCTTTGCCATCTGCGCACCTTGTATCAAGACAGCATCGCTCACATCTGACATCGAAGTCGCGTTGGAGAAATCGATTGAGTGATCTAGCTGCGGGACCTTGTACCGAGCGATCGCCTTCTCGGAAAATTTCATATCTCGCTCAAGCATGAGAAGTCCAGCTGCCGACCAACCCGTCAGCGAGGAGAGATAGATGGTGTCGCCAGGCTTTGCACCACTACGTCGTATCACATGATCAGAATGTCCAACTGCGGTGATGGTGATAGAGAGAGTCTGCGATCGAGCTAGGTCTCCTCCAACAACCACAGCGCCAGCTAAAGCCGCTTGCTCTTGAATACCTTGCGCTAAACCTTTTATCCACTCCAAGCTCTCGCTGCCAGTCAGAGTTGCAGCCACCAATAAGTAATCACATTTTCCATTCATCGCTAAGACATCAGCGATATTCGCCGCCGCAATACGTTGACCAATTTCAAATGCAGTAGACCAATCGCTACGAAAGTGAACTCCTTCGACTGCAACATCGGTAGTGAGAATCTGTTGCGCCGAACCCCTCACGAGGGCAGCATCATCACCGATTCCAATTAATACACGCGGATCACGGCTACCGAATACCTCGGCAAGGACCTCAATCACTTGTTCTTCCGAGAAACTCATAGTCAGAAACCTATCTCATGAGGTACCGTGGGCATATGAACGTACAGGCATATATCTTGATTCAAACTGATGTCGGCAAGGCCTCATCAGTAGCGCAGGCAATTGCTGCAATACCTGGGGTAAATCTCGCTGAAGGAATCACTGGTCCTTACGATGTCATCATGCGCGCTGAAGCTCCCACAATGGAGGATTTCGGCCGGTTAATTTTATCTAAGGTGCAAGCGGTTCCTGGCATCACCAGAACGTTGACCTGTCCTGTTACTAGCTAAGTAGCGCAGTAATAATTTCGGTGTAGCTCACACCGGTAGCAGCCCACATCTTTGGAAATACTGATGTCGATGTAAAGCCGGGCATCGTATTGAGTTCGTTAATGATGATTTCATTGTTGTGAGTCAGGAAGAAATCAACTCGTGCCAATCCGCGGCAATCAAGGGCCTTAAATGCTTTGACTGCTAATTCGCGAATCTCATCGGCAATCTTCGAATCTATTGGTGCAGGAAGTTCAATAGTTGTTGCACCATCGAGATACTTTGCTTCGAAATCATAAAATTCGAATTTGGGATCAATTGAAATTTTGCCCACAACTGAGGCCTTTACTGCCCCATCTATCTCTAGGACTGCACATTCAATCTCAGCGCCGACCACAGCATTTTCAAGCATGACCTTTGAATCGTAGGTAAGTGCATCTTTGATTGCCGCAGCTAATTCCGATTCTGATTTAACTTTATGTGTGCCACGGCTAGACCCACCGCGGGCAGGCTTTACAAAGACGGGATACGAAAGCGATGTGGCTTCGCGTGTGATTGCAGATGAATCTTTCCTCCAACTATCTGCAGTTACGGTAAATCCCTCGGCCACTTTGATCCCTTGCGAAGCAAAGATTGGCTTAGCAAAAGATTTATCCATCGCAACTGCTGATGCGAGAACACCTGATCCCACGTAAGGGAGATTAGCCATCTCCAACATTCCTTGGATAGTTCCATCTTCACCATATGGACCGTGGAGTACCGGGAAGACGATATCGATATTAAGCGGCACTCCCCCGACAGAGAAGCCGGCAATATCTGTA
>CAJBMC010000044.1 GCA_903954055.1 uncultured Actinomycetes bacterium
TAACTCGGCGGCAACAGAGATCACATAGAGCGCTGCTTCGTCGTCGAGTTGTGGTTGCTTCTCTTCACTCATAATTTGGCCTTTGTAATAAATTCTGAACGCACATCATGTTCGGCTGTGAGCTCGGCAAATTTCTTTAGTGCATCTAGCGCTTCACCTTCGACACGACGTGGAACTTGCACATCAATTGTCACAAGTAAATCGCCGACAGTGTGGCCTTTTGTAATTCCACGACCTTTAACTCGAAGTACACGCCCAGTAGGTGTTCCAGGAGCTAAGCGCACAGTGACATCATCGCCAGCGAGGGTTGGAACTTTAATATCTGCGCCGAGCGTTGCCTCCGCGAAGGTAACTGGAAGGGTGAGTAATAAGTTCTCACCTTTACGCGAAAATATTGGATGAGCTTTTACTGTTAATAAAATAAAGAGATCTCCAGGACCTGCCTCGCCTGCAGCGCCTTTTCCTTTGACGCGAATCTTTGCGCCATCATTAACACCAGCTGGAACACGGGCGGTGATGTTCTGAGTTCTACCATCTGCAGATAGCTTTAATTCGAGAGTGGTACCGAAGATTGATTCTTTAAATGTGATTGTTGATTCGGTTTGTAGGTCTTGTCCTTTACGTGGACCGCGTCGCATTCCAGCCCCACCAAATAAATTAGCGAAGATATCTTGTGGGTTGCCGCCACCGAAGATGTCGGAGAAATCTCCACCACCTCCCGCGCCACCTGTTGGTGCTCGGAATCCACCACGTTCAAATAATGAGCGCGCTTCATCGTATTCGGCGCGCTTCTTTGGATCAGACAAAATGTCATATGCCTCAGAGACCGCCTTAAATTTCTCTTCCAGCGCAGAGTCACCCTGGGTCTTATCAGGGTGTAGGTCGCGCGCTAATGAGCGGTACTTCTTCTTAATTTCCTCTGGTGTTGATTTCTTATCAACGCCGAGGACTTTATAGAAGTCCTTCTCGTAGAGATCTTTCGCTGCCATTTAATTACTCAGCCGGATCCGTTACTGAAACTCGTGCTGGACGCAAGATACGTTCTTTATATTTGTAACCTGGCTGCAGAATCTTCGATGCAGTAGGAACTGCAACATCTGCAGATGTGTCATGCATGAGCGCCTCATGAATCTGCGGGTCAAATGCTTCGCCATCGGTTCCGTATTTTTCAAGTCCGAAGCGATTTGTTAGCGATGCCAATTGATCAGCGACAGCTTTAAAACCACCTGTTAGTTCACCATGCTGAGATGCTCGATCGATATCATCCAAAGTAGCGAGTAGCTCTGTTAATACCGAACCAATGGCGATGTCATGAGCGACCGAGCGATCGCGTTCGACGCGCTTACGATAATTGGCGTATTCAGCCTGAAGTCGTTGCAGGTCGGCAGTAAGCGCTGCAACCGGATGAGTCTCCTGATCCGGTGCAGCCTCAACTACTACTTCTTCTTGGGTTAGAACGTCATCAGTTAAGAGTTCGTTCTCGTTTTCATTAGTCAATTATTTACACCCATTCCAAATAGTCGGTATTTTTATGCCTCATCGACAACTTCAGCATCTTCTACGCCATCCTCATTTGAAGATGCGCCTTCTGTTTGAGCTGCATTATTTGCATAGAGCGCGCTACCGACTGCTTGGGAAAGCGTTGAGACCTTCTCTGTTGCAGATTTAATCATCTCGAAGTTTGCTCCACCAAGTGCGGTTTTTAGTTCTTTAAGTGCTGCATCAAGATCTGTCTTCTGTGTAGCAAGTTCACCTTCGAACTTGCCTTCATTATCCTTAAGGAACTTCTCTGTCTGGTAGAGAAGTGAGTCGCCGGTGTTGCGGATCTCTGCCTCTTCACGACGCTGCTTATCTTCATTTGCGTGTGCTTCAGCATCTTGCATCATGCGATCAATCTCATCCTTAGACAATGCAGAGCCACCTGTGATGGTCATACCTTGCTCTTTTCCGGTTGCGAGATCTTTTGCAGATACATGAACGATTCCATTTGCATCGATATCGAATGTCACTTCGATCTGTGGAACTCCGCGTGGAGCTGGTGCAATTCCAGTCAACTCAAACATGCCGAGCTTCTTGTTATAGGCAGCCATCTCACGCTCACCTTGATAGGCCTGAATCTGTACTGCAGGCTGGCTATCGTCAGCTGTTGTAAAGATCTCTGAACGCTTCGTTGGAATTGTTGTATTGCGCTCAATGAGCTTTGTCATGACGCCACCCTTGGTTTCAATACCAAGTGATAGCGGTGTTACGTCAAGGAGAAGCACATCTTTAACTTCACCCTTAAGAACACCTGCTTGAAGCGAAGCACCAACTGCGACAACTTCATCTGGGTTTACGCCCTTATTAGGCTCTTTTCCACCAGTGAGCTCGCGAACCAAATCAACTACCGCTGGCATACGAGTAGATCCACCAACAAGTACAACTGATTCGATTTTGCTAATTGCGATTCCGGCATCTTTTAGAACTGCTTGGAATGGCTTCTTGCAACGATCGAGAAGATCCGCTGTAAGCGCCTGGAATTGTGCGCGTGTAATTGTTTCGTCGAGGAACAGTGGGTTCTTCTCTGAATCAACTGTGATGTAAGGAAGGTTGATGGTTGCAGATTGTGAAGATGAGAGTTCGATCTTCGCCTTCTCTGCAGCTTCGCGGATACGCTGCATCGCCATCTTATCTTTTGTGAGATCGATACCATTAGCAGATCCGAAAGTCTTTACGAGGTGATCAACAAGAGCTTGATCCCAATCATCACCACCGAGGTGGTTGTCACCAGATGTTGCCTTAACTTCAACAACACCATCGCCGATTTCTAGAAGTGAAACGTCGAATGTTCCACCACCGAGGTCGAAGACGAGGATTGTCTGTTCCTTATCTGCCTTATCGAGACCGTATGCAAGTGCTGCAGCAGTCGGCTCGTTAATAATGCGGAGAACGTTAAGTCCTGCGATTTCACCAGCTTCTTTAGTTGCTTGACGCTCTGCATCAGAGAAATATGCAGGGACTGTAATTACAGCATCTGTTACTGACTCACCAAGATAAGCCTCGGCATCGCGCTTTAACTTCTGTAATACGCGAGCAGAAATTTCTTGTGGTGTGTATTTCTTGCCATCAATTTCTTGAGTCCATGAAGTACCCATGTGACGCTTCACGGAGCGAATGGTGCGCTCAACGTTTGTCACTGATTGGCGCTTTGCAACTTCACCAACAAGGACTTCGCCATTCTTTGCGAATGCAACGATCGATGGTGTTGTGCGAGCGCCTTCCGCATTTGCAATAACTGTTGGCTCTCCACCTTCGAGAACTGATACACAGCTATTTGTAGTTCCTAAGTCGATTCCGACTGCTCTAGCCATTTATTGCTCCTTCTCACTATCTCTTGTCTCCCGAGCCAATTTGGGTCAGGGCCTGCACTTCCGAGAGACCTGAGTTGATAGTACCCATAGAGTTGAGTCGATGCGACTCAGGTTTCTTGATACGTTGAACAGGAGATGGTGAGGATTTATTCCCTAGCCGTAGGTATCGCGGGGGCCGCGCCCGTTGGAGATTGAACGGATCCCCTTCTTCCAACTAGGGGCTTGTGGGCCGATAAAGCGGAGCGCCTCAACTAGGGCGCCGGGGGCGCTGGCCCGGATAGTCGCAAGAATCTCATTCTGGGCGAGGTTGAGTTGGGTTGCCCAGGCTGTCGATGAGCATTGGATGAGGAGTTTTCCTTCGAGAAGTGAGATTGGTTCGGTGTGAGACGCAACCTCGGCGCCGACAATCTTTGGCCAGGTAGCAAAGAGATTGCCTTCGGCAAGACCCGAATCCCATTCGCGATCTTTTACGAGGTCATCGAGGATGTTACTCACCAAGGTGGGATCACCTGGTGTTTGTCCGCGCTCTGGGCGAGGGCGAGATTTCTTAATAAATCCAGTTTTGTAATTGCGGAATAAGTCGAGGGCTAGATCGCGCTTTGCCATTACTTATCCCTCCTTCTTGTTCTGGCTTACTTTTCCGGGCTCTACATAGAACTTTGCAGACAATAGCTCGGGTGGGAGATCGCTTTCAACTGCTGTGGTGATAATTGTTTGTTGAGCAAGAAGTGTGACAGCGGTTAACTGTTGGCGGCGCTGATTATCGAGTTCAGCAAAGATATCGTCGAGAATTAAAACTGGGTCCGCACCTTCGGATTTAAGGAGTGTGTAGCTGCCGATTCGTAGCGCAATTGCCATCGACCATGATTCACCATGGCTGGCATAACCTTTCGCTGGAAAGTCACCTAGTTGTAGATGCAAATCATCGCGGTGTGGACCAATTAAGGATGCACCTCGATCCATCTCTTGTTTCAACACTTCAACGGCGCGCTCTTGTAAGACGCGTATATTTTCTGTGACATCCGCGGTGAGACCATCGGTGGAAGATTTATAGGAAATCGATGCCGGCTTTACTTCGTTGAGGTTTCGGTAATGTTCAGCAACATATGGGTTGAGATCATCCACTAATTTGACTCGCTCAGCGGAGAGTTCTGCGCCGAAGCGGATTAATTGTTCGGTCCATGGTTCTAGTGCGCTCTGAGGTGCTCGGGTTTTTAAAAGCGTATTTCGTTGGCGAACAACCCGGTCGTAATCTGAAATGACACCTGCGAGCCGTGGTGATTGGGTAATAAGTAATTTATCAAGAAAGTTGCGGCGATCTGTTGGCTCACCGCGCACTAAATCGAGATCTTCTGGTGAGAAGTAGACAATTTGTAGCGCACCTAAAATCTCTCGTTGTGATTTAACAGGGTTGTTATTGAGGCGGGCGCGATTTGCCTTACTTGCATTGATCTCTAAATCAACTTGTAGGGTGCGGTTGTCGCGTTCAATTTCCGCGCGGATGATTGCTTGCTCTGATCCAAGAGCCAATAGTGGTTGATTGGTGGAGACTCGATGTGATGAGAGGTATGCGAGGTAAATTAAACTCTCTGCAATGTTGGTTTTTCCAGAGCCGTTATTGCCGATAAATGTTGTGGGCCCGTCCGAGAATTCAAGATCTAAATCTTTATAAGAGCGGAAGTCCTTAAGCGCAAGGCGTTTAACGCGCATGGTCGGCTATCTTTAAATGGGTTCTTAAGATGCGAAACGCCTCGGCATTAATAAGTATTTGTAGCTATCGATAGAGGCGCCGTTAGGTTCGGTACGCCCAGTCAAGATAGCTGGCTTATTAGATCCAGTGAATGATATTTGCACAAACGGTGTTCCTACCGCTTGCAACCCATCGGCGAGAAATACTGGGTTGAAGGCAATTGAGATAGGTTCGCCATTAAGTAGAACATCAATGGTTTCGGTTGCTTGCGCTTCTTCACCGGTACCTGCTTCAAGTGAGACGCCACCATCTGCGAATTCAAGTCGTAGTGGGATTGTTTTATCTGCAACAAGAGCAACACGACGGACGGAATCTAGAAAAGGCGCTACTTCAACAACAGCAGTTGTTGTCGCTTCACTTGGTAACAGGTGGCGGTATGGGGGAAATGTGCCATCTAACATTCGTGATGTCATTGATTTACCGTCGCCAGCAAAACCCGCGAGGCGATCATTACTTGCTGCTGGCGCAAATGAGAGTGAGACTTCTTTTGAACCAGTCAGTGATTTTGCAGCATCCGCTAATGTGCGAGCGCGCATGAGCGCTGATGTTGAGAGTCCTGGTGTTGCTGGGTTCCAATTAAATTCGCGCACTGCTAGGCGATAGCGATCTGTTGCAGCGAGAGTTACTTTATCTTCTTCGATTTCTACATGGACACCTGTCAGTGTTGGTAGAGAATCATCGCGTCCTGCAGCAATCGCCACTTGAGCAACCGCGGTTGCGAATGTGTCACTTGCAACAACACCGGTACGTTCTGGAAGTTCTGGGAGGTTTGGATATTCAGAGAGTGAAAGTGTTGGCAAGGTAAATTTTGCAGAGCCTGAAGTAACTAATACTCGCGAACCATCTAATGTGATTGTGATGGGTTTATTAGGAAGTGATCGGGAGATTTCCGCGAGTAGTTTTCCCGGAACTAAAACTTCACCTTTTTCAAAGATATCTGCGGAAAAGTTTGCTTTCGATGATGTCTCTAAATCAGAGGCAGAGAGAATCACTTGATCGCCGGTGGCATCGATTTTGATCCCAAGGAGCTCGGTCTTAATAGGGCGGGTAGAGAGTGAGCGGGAGACCCAATTAACCCCATCGGTTAACGCGTGTTGGTCAACTGTAAATTTCATGCCGAAGCCCTCATCTCAATCATCTGGCTATAAACGCCCTCTAGGTTGGAAAGTTTGACATATAAGGAGCGAATAGAGGAATGGGTATTTTTAACGCTGGGGGATATTCGGTCCGCTTTGGGAGAGAGATATTTATATATAAAAGTAGTAGTAATAGGTAGAGAGCTTTTCTGTGGGTAAGTAAGAAAAGTGCTGGTCAAAGCCTTTAAGTTACCGAGAGAAGGTGTGGATAAAACTCGGGATAATGTGGATAAGTGTGGATAAACCTTAACTGTCACCAGAATCCTCTCTCTTTAACTGTAGATCTCTGTAAGAAAAACGAGTTTCACCCACAGAAAACGGGCCTTATCCACAGTTATCCACACCTTTTCCACATCTGGGGGTAAAGGTGTCTTATCGGACATCTTTTAACCCTTACTTGAGATTTGGGGTCAAAGGTTAATAACTGCTCTGCTGCTTAATCTTGGTCGTAATCTCATTGACATGGTTATAGAGAGCTCGGCGCTCAGCCATCAACTCACGAATCTTCCTATCGGCATGCATCACAGTTGTGTGGTCACGGCCACCAAAAGTTTGGCCGATCTTAGGAAGCGATAGGTCGGTGAGTTCACGGCAGAGATACATCGCAATCTGGCGGGCCTCAACTAGCGCGCGCGAACGTGATGTTCCACAGAGATCTTCCAAAGTTAATTTAAAGAAAGCTGCGGTCTGCGCCATGATGGTGGCAGCAGTAATCTCTGGGTTGGATTCAGAGGGCATTAAATCTTTAAGAACAATTTCAGCAAGACCCATATCAACACTCTGACGGTTAAGGCTTGCAAAAGCAGTTACGCGAATCAACGCACCTTCAAGCTCGCGAATATTTGTAGAGATTTTACTTGCGATAAATTCAAGAACATCGTCGGGCGCATTTAACTTATCTTGCGCTGCTTTCTTTCGAAGAATCGCAATACGGGTCTCAAGCTCTGGTGGTTGTACATCGATTGTAAAACCCCAAGCAAATCGAGAACGGAGTCGATCTTCCAAAGTTGTTAATTGCTTCGGCGAACGATCTGATGAGATAACAATCTGCTTCTTCGCATTATGCAAAGTATTAAATGTATGGAAGAACTCTTCCTGAGTGCGCTCTTTATTTTCCAAGAATTGAATATCGTCAATAAGCAGCACATCTAAATCGCGATAACGACGCTGAAAAGATGTAGCTTTATCGTCACGGATAGAGTTAATAAAGTCATTGGTGAACTCTTCTGAAGATACATAACGAACGCGGATATTTGGAAAGAGCTCTCGAGAGTAAGCACCAATTGCGTGCAGTAGGTGTGTCTTACCAAGTCCTGAATCACCGTAAATAAATAGCGGGTTATATGCCTTAGCTGGCGCCTCCGCTACTGCGATTGCAGCAGCGCGCGCAAAACGATTTGATTCACCGGTCACAAAAGTTTCAAATGTGTAACGTTCATTTAATTGAGAGCCGAGGGCATCACTAGTTGCAGTCGATGCCACAGTCGGCGCTGCTTCACGACCAGTACCTGGCCGTGGAACTTCAATGGTAATTGTTGGCTCAGGAAGATCTGCAAGCTCGATACTTTCATCGACCATCACAGCGATATTTGCTGGCCCGCCAAGTTCGCGCGATAGGACCTCATTAATCACAGGGCGCAATCGAGATTCAAGAACATCTTTAGCAAAGGCATTTGGAGCCGCCACTAAAAGGCTAGTGGGACCATCTTCATTAGGGAGGAGGCCAAGAGGCTTAGTCATCGCCAAGAATGCGCGGTGTTGAGGCTCGCCAGTCGATACATGATCGACGACGCGCTCCCATAACTGGGTCAGTTCAACGGCGGTAACAGCCATAAGACCCCTCCCTAACTGGATATGAGATATCCACAAAGTTATCCACACCTCAAAATGGGGGTTCAGGGTGAAATGGTCGCTCCGTGCGAGTTTGACCATCAGCTATCCACACCCGTACCGTTGCACCCTCGCTTCCCCTGTATTTCTGACCTGATCGACAACATATTTTGGAGTTCTCATGACAAAGCGCACCTACCAGCCAAATACACGCCGCCGCGCGAAGAAGCATGGCTTCCGTGCACGTATGGCTACCCGCGCAGGCCGCGCAGTGCTCTCAGCTCGCCGCGCAAAGGGTCGCTCACGCCTTTCAGCGTAAGCCCCTCGCGATTACTGTAAATAATTTCTAGGTAGAGCTGAAACGGATTTAGCACTCGTGCTGCCCGCATCTGCACGTTTAACTTCACCACAAGATTTTGCTCGTACAACTAAGAGCGGTCTTCGTGTTACCACAGCGCACTTTGTGGGATATCTCTACGTTCAACCTGCATCAAACGAATCTGCTCGAGCAGGGTTGATTATTGGCAAGAGCGTTGGAGGTTCAGTTCGCCGCCACCGAGTATCGCGCCAGATCCGCCACGCGGTTACACCATTTCTCACCGAACTTCCCACAGGATCACTCGTTGTGATTCGCGGATTAAAGCAATCAAAAGATATTGATGTGCAGAGTGAGATTAATGAAATTCTAACTCGCCTGATTGCTAAAACATCTAAGAGAACTGCTCACTCATAAATGAAGCGAGCTATAGAAATTCTCATCAAGGGCTACCAACTGCTTTCATCAACTCGCGAACCGCGATGCAAGTACTACCCATCATGTTCGAATTACACAGCGGTTGCCATTAAGCGCTATGGGTTGAAAGGTGTTGCTATGGCAACCTGGCGCCTTATGCGCTGTAACCCATGGTCTGAAGGTGGTCTCGATTATGTTGATTACGATTTAGATAGCGCAGATGCCCTCGCAAGTGCACGTCAATCAATGGTTTCAGCAACAGCAAAAGAAGGGGTCCACTAATGGGCTTTATTTTAAATCCGCTCTATAGCATCGTCTCAGGAATCATGATTGCGATTCACAAAGTGCTATCGCCAATCTTTGGTGCCAACTCAGGTGTGACATGGGCGCTTTCAATTATGGGCCTCGTTGTTCTCATCCGTACCGCACTGATTCCACTCTTTGTGAAGCAGATCAAGAGTCAGCGAGCAATGACAGTACTTCAACCTCAAATGAAGGCGATCCAGGCGAAATATAAAGATGATCGCCAGAAGCAATCTGAAGAGATGATGAAGTTATATAAGGATCACAAAACAAACCCACTCGCATCATGCTTCCCAATCATTGCCCAAGCGCCAGTGATGTTCTCGCTCTTTACAGTTCTCAACGGAATTGCAAAAAATAAACCACATGGATTTATGAAGGGTGAATATCTAGTCTCTGCTGCACAAGCAAAGTTCTTTGGTTCACCTATCTCAGAGACATTCCTTGGTTCAGATAAATTAACTGTAAAGATTGTGACAGTTGTTCTTATTATTTTTATGTCAGCAACAACATTTACAACACAGAAGCAGTTGATGACGAAGGGCATGCCAAAGATGGATGCCAGCAACAATATGATGTTGCAACAACAAAAGATCATGTTGTATTTATTTCCACTCATCTTTGCAATCTCAGGCGTGAACTTTCCGGTCGGTGTTCTGATTTACTGGTCGACTACAAATATTTGGACCTTTGGTCAGCAGTTCTATGTGATCAAGCGAAATCCAACCCCCGGCTCACCGGCCTTTGAAGAGCTCCAACGAAAGCGTGCCCATAAGGCGAAGCAGGAGGGTCGTGAAATAACCCCCCAGGACGCTACAGAGGTTGAAGCCCCTAAAGTTGAAGGTCAACGACAACAGCCAAAGAAGGCGAAAAAGAAGAAGAAGTAAACGGACATTTACTACCAATAACGCATAAATACATATAATTACCCCTAACAATGGAGATCGAAATGTCAGATGCAGTTGATGTAGATACTAAAGATGTAGCAGAAGCGGTAAGCGAGAGCGTAGAGGCAACAAAGAAGGCGCCCAAGACTGTGGCAAAACTTGAGGAAGAAGGCGATATCGCAGCCGATTACCTCGAAGGGCTATTGGATATCGCAGATCTCGATGGCGATATCGATATCGATGTCGAGAATGGCCGCGCATCGCTTGCAATCGTGGGAGGCAAGTTGAGCCACCTCGTAGGCAAGGATGGTGAAGTACTAGATGCTCTCCAGGAGCTCACACGTCTAGCGGTTCAGACCTCTTCCGGAGATCGAAGCCGCCTTATGCTCGATATCGAAAATTTCCGCGCCAACCGCCGTAAGGAGCTCACCGCTCTTGCGAAGAAGCTCGGCGAAGAGGCTAAGAGTTCAGGTAAAGAGATTAAGCTCGAGCCGATGAATGCCTTTGAGCGCAAGATCATCCATGACACTATCCAGGATATGGGGCTCACCTCAGAGTCTGAGGGCGAAGATCCACGCCGCTTCGTAGTCATCTTCCCTTCCTAGGCCCATCCAGGTTTCACGTGGAACCAACCCTCGATCAGCTAATAGCCCGCCACTTTCCCGAGAAAGAGGGGGCTATTCGCACCTATGCCGATTTCCTAAAAGGGGCAGGGATTGAGCGGGGCCTCATTGGCCCTCGTGAAGGTGACCGGATTTGGGAGCGCCATATCCTCAACTCCCTCTTTATCTGTCAACTCCTGCCTCAAGGAGCCTCCCTCTTCGATATTGGATCAGGGGCAGGGCTACCAGGAATCGTGATTGCTCTCGCCCGGCCAGATCTCAAAGTCACCCTGATTGAACCCCTTGAGCGCCGGGTCGAGTTCCTCAAAGAGGCTACTGCAGGTAGTGAGATCACCGTTATCCGTGGCAGGGCTCAGGATGTGAAGAAGAGCGCAGATTATGTGACAGCTCGAGCGGTAGCCGCCCTCGATAAGTTGAAGAAGATGAGTTGGCATATGCTCAAGATGAATGGATCCCTTCTCGCAATGAAGGGAGAGTCGGCAGCCCGCGAGATGGAGGCGGTTCCAGGCTCGATTTTGCATGAGATAACCCTTGAAGGTATCGGTCTAGGGCGGATCGTTGAGCTGAAGAAGCTCCCCAAAACCCCTGCTCAGTAATTGAATCCCGGCAATGGTGGTTGAATACCCCTGTGGATGATTCACGTGAAACAAA
>CAJBMC010000045.1 GCA_903954055.1 uncultured Actinomycetes bacterium
CGCAGTTGGCGATGCATTCACTAAGGTGATGACTCGATTCTTGCCAGTAGTGCGGTAGAACGAGATGATATTTGAATTTTTCTGCGTTAAATCAGATGTTGCCAACCCGGATGAATTCCAGAGGGCTGCATTCTTTGACTTCAATGCGACGAGGTTTTTGTAGAAGGTTGTTGTGGAGTTCGCTACTTCGATATTCGGTATCTGATCTTTCTCAAAGAACGCGAGTTCGCGCGTATTACCGACTTCTTGGCCAGAGTAAATCAACGGAATTCCCGGCAAGGTAAAGGTTAAAGCCGCCATCGCGGGAACAGCTGCTCCGAGGCGTTTGTACTCACTTCCATTCCAGCTATTTTCATCATGATTGGTAATGAAGTTCATCGGCAGCGCACCGGCCGGATATAGCGAAGTCTTAATGCGGTAGAAAGCTAAGAAGGAATCTACGGGCGACTGACCCTTTGCGATTTGATTGAAGAGATCAAGTAGTCGCCAGTTGTAATTCGCAACGAATGCCTTATCGAGCATTCCAAATGTTCCTTGTTCTTCGGCCAACATAAAGAGCGGCTTAATCTGCTGTAACTGCTGGTTAGCATCTTCCCAAAAATCTACCGGCACTCCGCTGGCAACATCTGCGCGGAAACCGTCGATATCGAATTGAGTAACCCAGTACTTCATCGCATCAATCATTGCGGCGCGCATATCTGTGTTGTCGTAGTTGAGCCAGGCAACGTCAGTCCAGTCAGCATTAGGCGAAATAATTTTCCCGCTCGCATCTTGGTGGTACCAAGATTTATTTGCAATCCATGGATTGTCCCAACCAGAGTGATTAGCAACCCAGTCGATAATGACTTTCATTCCAAGATTATGTGCAGTGTTGATCAGTGAATGTAAGTCGTCAGCGTTTCCAAATTCTGGATTGATGCCTTTGTAATCTGCGACTGAATATGGTGATCCGAGAGTTCCCTTACGATTAATTTTTGATATCGGTTGGACTGGCATAAGCCACAGGATTCCTACGCCGAGGTTCTTTAATCGAGGTAGCGATTTCGTTACAGATTTAAAATCTCCAGCAGCTGAATACTGTCGAATATTCACTTCATAAATCGTTGACTTAACTGCCCAATCTGGAAGGACTGACTGACTGGGATAGGCCATTGCTGGCGAAATGGTGGCGGTGAGTAATGCAGCAACCAAGGAAGTGTGGAGAAGTGTGCGCCAGATTTTCATGAGTGAAGTATCCCCAAAAGTGGAGTTCTAGAAGGAATATTGGCGTAATCGAGAGAGGGAAATATGCAATAAGATTTCCCACGTTTGCGCGTAAGTGCAGACGGTGGGGCCTATAGCTCAGTCGGTAGAGCAACGGACTTTTAATCCGTGGGTCGACGGTTCGAGCCCGTCTGGGCCCACAATTTAAGATTTTGCTCTCTTCTACCCATTTACTCAGCTAACGCTAAGGCGTATCTTCACCGCTAGGCCGATCGGCGGCCACGTGAGGATAAAAATGGCTGACGATAAAGCAGAGGTAACACGACTCATCAATCTATACATTGATGGAGCTGGAAAAGGAAATGCAGCACAACTAGATGAAGCATTTCACTCAAGTGCACGCTGGTTCGGCACAATGGGTGGAACTGACTATGACATGGATAAGCAAGGTTTTATCGACCTGATGGTTGGTCAGCCAGGAGATGGCGGCAACCTGGTTGCAAAAATTACTGATATCCAAATTGATGGCACTGCAGCGATTGCAACTGTGAAAGAAGAAGGCTTCTGGGGAGTTTACGCCTTCACCGATTACTTCAGCCTTTCAATACTCGAGGGTCGTTGGCAGATCACAAATAAGACCTTTGCTAATACCGGCGTAGCGACCGCGTAAAAAATTTCGGAGAGGAAATTTTAAATGTCAGCAGTTGATGTAATGAATGCAATGACAGTTGCATATAACGCAAAAGATATTGCTGGCAAAATTGAATTGATGCATTACTTCTCTATTGACTACAAGGCGGCAGGTAACGTCTTCTAGTCGAGAATAATTAAAAAGGGTAAGGCTGCCTGAAGAAATTAATGGCAGCCTTACCCTTTTCCTACATCTAGCCCTGTGATACTCTCATGTGAGCGCTCTCATTCTGAGCGCAAGAATTGAGGTTGCCGTCGTGGAGAAGAGCTGGACTCTCTTGGGTCACTTTGAGAAGACCGCACGCACCAGCTTCTTCGGAATGGCTCTCGCTGTCTACGTGGCGCTTGAAACTTTTGGAGCGCACGGATATCGATACAAGATCACGATGTGCGCTCTTGTACTTCTCTCCGCAATGTATATCGCTAAGAAGGCCCTTGCAGCGCAATCCATCGTTGGTATCGCCACAACAATTTTTTCATTAATCTGGATTGCACCGATAGTAAATGCCAATATTTTTTATACCGTCGATATCTGGTTTATGGCCACTCATTCAATCCTCTCTCTCGCCGTTGCCGTAGGAGCCTTCTCCTACCTAAAGAGTTAATGCATCAGATGGCTAAGCCAAGTTTTGTCGGATATCAAGAGAAGGTCGAAATTCCAGAGGGGTTCGAACTGCTCACCATCCAGGAAGAGATCGACACATCGCTCAATCGAGATCAGCTCTTTTCGCTCTTGAGCGAAGCGGAACAAATTTCCCAATGGTTCTATCAGATTAAATCGTTTGACTCACATCAAGGCAAGAAAATTATCTTCATAGATGATCAAGGTCTCGCAACTGATGCTGTCTGCACTTCATTTGTCCTAGGAAAAGAAGTCTCAATGCTTGCAGATATCTTCGGCAACTTTACCGGGGAGATTATTAAGAAAGGTAAGAGCTTTTCGCTGAAGGTAACTTTTAAGATTCTTACCGATAAGCCGGATGAGAAGAGCGCACGGGCACAGAATTCGATTGCACGCCTGAAAGATCTTCTATCGTGAACCGCAAAGCAAATATCTACGATGTAGCAAAACTTGCTGATGTATCTCATCAAACGGTCTCTCGAGTACTGAACAACCATCCCAGTGTTAAGCCAGCGACTCGCGAAAAGGTTGAGAGCGCAATCTCAGAGTTGAAATATCGACCAAATCAAGCTGCCCGCCAATTAGTAACATCGCAAAGTCGCATGATTGGAATCCTCATTGGTGGATCAGAGCTTTATGGCCCTTGGGCGATGCTCAACGCTATGGAACGCGAAGCACGGCTTGCTGGGTATTCCGTAATCTCAATCTCTGTACTTCCAGATTCGACACAATCATGGCGGGAAGCAATTGAACAATTACGCAATCTTGATATCGATGGCGTAATAACTATTGCTTTGGCAAATAAAATTATTAAAGAAGTTGAAAAGTCACTTGCGACTGCAACAATCGTAATTGTTGATACCGAACCAAGTAAGAAATTTGATGCGGTAAATATTGAGAACTTTATTGGCGGAAAGTTGGCGACCGAGCACCTCATTCAACTTGGACATAAGGCGATTGTTCATCTCACGGGGCCAACCGACGGATATGAAGGCGAGCAACGTTGCAAGGGTTATGAGGCCGCAATGGTGGAAGCAAAATTAAAGCCAGATGTGATTGAAGGTGATTGGTCTATCGAGACCGGCTATCGAATCGGATGCGAGATTGCTGCTCGCAAGGTAAGACCGACTGCAATCTTTACCTCTAACGATCACCAAGCGCTGGGCGCAATCAAAGCCCTCAACGAGAAGAAGATTCGCGTGCCGCAGGATATGAGCATCATTGGTTTCGATAACATTCCTGAATCTGCATATTTTTCACCAGCGCTTACAACCGTTCATCAGGATTTTGACGAACTTGGAAAATTAGCAGTCGAGAGAATGCTTATCCAATTAAAAGAGGCAACAACGCACGACTCAATTACGATCACTCCAAAACTGGTCGTTAGAGAATCCACTCAACAACTCAAGGTAGGGAAATAACATGGCCGAGAAATATGTCATCGGAGTCGATTACGGAACTCTCTCAGGGCGCGCACTCGTAGTTCGCGTATCAGATGGTGCCGAAATGGGCTCAGCTGTATTCGAATACCCGAACGCTGTGATGGATCGTGTTCTTAACTCGAGTGGGAAAGCACTTGGACCAGATTGGGCGTTGCAAGACCCGAATGACTATGTAGAAGTTCTGAAGCACGCAGTTCCAGAGGCGCTTAAGGAATCCGGTATCAACGCAGCTGACGTAGTCGGTATTGCAACTGACTTCACCGCTTGCACCATGATTCCGGTACTTGAAGATGGAACACCTCTCAATCAATTACCTGAATTTAAAGATAATCCGCATGCCTATGTGAAGTTGTGGAAGCACCATGCTGCTCAACCACATGCTGATCGCATCAACGCAGTCGCACGCGAACGCAATGAGAAGTGGTTGCCGCGTTACGGTGGCCAAATCTCATCCGAATGGGAACTTGCAAAGGGCCTTCAAATTCTCGAAGAGGCACCAGATGTTTACAACGCGATGTGGAAATTTGTGGAAGCTGCTGACTGGATTATCTGGCAGCTCTGCGGAACTTATATTCGCAATGCATGTACTGCCGGATATAAAGGCAATTTGCAGGACGGCGCATATCCATCGCGAGAATATTTTGCGGCACTAAACCCGGCATTTGCCGGATTCGCAGAAGAAAAGATTGCACACACTATCGGCGAACTTGGCGACAATGCTGGTCCACTTACTGCACAGGCTTCTAGCTGGACTGGATTACCTGAAGGAATTGCAGTTGCAGTGGGAAATGTAGATGCACACGTAACCGCACCTGCGGCGAAGGCGACTGAACCAGGACAGATGGTTGCAATCATGGGTACATCAACATGTCACGTGATGAACCATGATGCGATTACCGAAGTTCCAGGCATGTGCGGTGTCGTTGACGGCGGAATCGTGAGCGGACTCTTTGGCTATGAAGCCGGACAATCCGGTGTCGGAGATATCTTCGCTTGGTATGTCAATAATCAAGTCCCGCAGCGTTATTTTGACGATGCAAAGGCTGCGAATAAATCGATTCACCAATACTTGACTGACATCTCAGCCGATGAAGCAGTTGGTGCACATGGTCTCGTTGCCCTTGATTGGCATAGCGGAAACCGCTCTGTGCTTGTCGATCACGAACTCAGTGGAACGATTGTTGGATTGACTCTCACCACAACTGCCGAACAGGTCTATCGCGCACTTCTTGAATCAACTGCATATGGCACACGCATGATTGTCGATACCTTTGCCGCATCAGGTGTGCCGGTGAAAGAGTTTATTGTTGCTGGAGGTTTGCTCAAGAACTCCTTCCTAATGCAGCTGTATTCAGATGTCACACGTTTACCGATATCTACAATCGATACAGATCAAGGCCCTGCACTCGGCTCTGCAATTCATGCAGCTGTTGCAAGTGGCCAATATCCAAATGTCAATGCAGCGGCAGAGGCGATGGGTAAGGTAAATAAGCATGTCTACACTCCCAACGAAGAGCGTTCACTTCAATACGACAAGCTCTATCGCGAATATGTAGAGCTCCATGACTACTTCGGCCGTGGAACAAATAATGTAATGAAACGTCTCAAGCAGATGAAACGAGAGGGATAAGAATGGCCACCAAAGAGGAACTGATTAAGAAGACGCAAGAGCTCTTAGTCGATCTCCACCAAGAACTCGTTCGTTACGAACTCGTCGTCTGGACCAGTGGAAATGTTTCACAGCGGATCACCTTTGAAGATGGTTCACCTGATCTCTTTGCTATCAAGCCATCTGGTGTTCGCTATGACCAGCTCACTGCAGAGTCGATGGTGGTCTGTGATCTGGATGGAAAATTAGTCCAAGGAAAACTCTCGCCATCAAGTGACACTGCCGCGCACGCTTATGTGTATCGCAATATGCCAGAGGTCAATGGCGTTGTTCATACTCATAGCAATTACGCATGTGCTTGGGCTGCAGTTGGCGAAGAGATTCCCTGCATACTCACAGCAATTGCAGATGAATTTGGGGGCCCAATCCCAGTTGGGCCTTTCGCAATCATTGGCGATGACTCGATCGGCCGCGGAATTGTTGAAACCTTAAAGGGCCACCGTTCTCCCGCAGTATTGATGCAAAATCACGGTGTATTTACCATCGGAGATAGCGGAGCTTCAGCGGTAAAAGCGGCGGTTATGTGCGAAGACAATGCCAAGAGCGCCTTCATTGCCCGCCAATTAGGAACCCCAATTCCCATCCCCCAAGAGGCGATTGAATCTTTATTCAATCGTTATCAAAAGGTATATGGAAATTAGCCGAAAGTAGATAGATTTCCCCATAGAAATGTGAGCGCTCACTTAGATCGCCCCATTTCGTCCACCCTAGGAAAGGAAACAACTTGATCAAGAAGATCACGACAGTCGTTGCTGTTGCAGCAATGGCAGTTACAGGACTTATGGTCTCTGCTCCAGCTCAGGCTGCAGGCAAGGGACTTATCGGTGTTGCAATGCCAACACAGACATCAACACGTTGGATCAGCGATGGAAATGCTATTAAGGCAGCTCTCATCAAGGACGGCTACACAGTTGACCTTGAGTACGCTAACAACGACATCCCAACACAGGTAACACAGCTCGAAGGCATGCTTACTAAGGGCGCAAAGGCTCTTATCATCGCAGCTATCGACGGTGAGCAGCTCACAGACGTACTTGCAGCTGCAGCAAAGAAGAAGGTTGCAATCATCGCTTACGACCGTCTTCTTACAAAGACTCCAAACGTTGACTACTACGCATCATTCGACAACTTCAAGGTAGGCGTGCTTCAGGCATCATCACTCTTGACAGGTCTTGGCGTATTCAAGTCAATCAACAGCACAAAGGCTGACGGTCCAAAGGCAAAGGGTCCATTCAACGTGGAGCTCTTCGCAGGATCACCAGATGACAACAACGCTGGCTTCTTCTTCAACGGAGCAATGTCAGTTCTTAACCCACTCATCAAGAGCGGCGTTATCGTTGTGAAGTCAGGCCAGACAGCATTTGACAAGGTCGCAACACTTCGTTGGGACGGCGCAACAGCTCAGAAGCGTATGGATGACATTCTTGTTTCTTCATACTCATCAGCTAAGGTCAACGGCGTACTTTCACCATACGACGGAATCACACGCGGTATTCTCGCGTCACTCGTCTCAGGTGGATACACAGCAGCAAACCTTCCTGTAATGACAGGTCAGGATGCTGAAGTTGCATCTGTAAAGAACATCATCTCAGGCCAGCAGTACTCAACAATCTTCAAGGACACTCGTGAACTTGCTAAGGTTGCAGTATCAATGGCAGAGGCTGTTCTTATGGGCAAGAAGGCAACAGTTAACGACACAAAGACATACAACAACAAGGTCAAGGTCGTTCCTTCATTCCTTCTCACACCATATGTTGTAACAAAGGATAACTACAAGAAGCTTCTCGTAGATTCTGGTTACATCAAGGCAGCAGACCTAGGCTAATTCCCTAGTAGATAAGTAAAAGTTCGGTTGACCAATCACACACTTTCGATTGGTCAACCGAACTTGCTTTCTCAGCAATATCAGTTTGAATTGTCTTAGTAAGTTTGAAAATTAAGTTTTAAGGTAAGTGAAAGCCCCGATTACATTGGCAAAGGAAGTAAGGGAAAATGACTGAGAACATCTTGGAGATGCGTGATATTACAAAGACTTTTCCAGGAGTTAAGGCCCTCGTCAATGTAGATCTCCATGTAAAGCGTGGCAACATTCACGCAATCTGTGGCGAAAATGGTGCAGGTAAGTCAACCCTGATGAAAGTGCTATCAGGTGTTTATCCGCACGGAACATATGAAGGCGATATCGTCTTCGAAAATGAAGTACTCAATCTAAAGAATATACGTGACTCCGAACATCTTGGAATCGTCATCATCCACCAAGAGCTTGCGTTGAGTCCGCACCTATCAATTGCGGAAAATATCTTTCTCAATAACGAGATCAAGACCCGTGGATTAATCGATTGGAATAAGACCAACCAAGAGGCGCAGAAGTTGCTCGCCAAGGTTGGCCTCTCTGAAGATCCCAACACAGCGGTAAAAAATATTGGCGTTGGAAAGCAGCAGCTCGTAGAAATTGCAAAGGCGCTCTCAAAGCGAGTAAAGCTTCTTATTCTCGACGAACCAACTGCAGCCCTCAATGATGCAGACTCTGAGCATCTCCTCGATCTCTTGCGTCAATTTAAATCTCAGGGTATGACGTGCATCATCATCTCGCATAAGCTCAATGAGATTGCTGCAATTGCAGATATGACAACCATCATTCGTGATGGTGAAGTCATCGAGACTCTCGATATGAGCGCTGGCAAGGTAGATCAAGAGCGCATCATCAAGGCGATGGTGGGTCGCGAGATGAATAATCGCTATCCAGTACGCGAACCAAAGATTGGTAATGAAATTCTCCGGGTTGAGAATTGGACAGTTCACCACCCTGACGACGCCTCTCGTGAAGTCATCCACAACGTTAACTTCAATGTGAAGGCCGGTGAAATCGTTGGACTTGCCGGAATCATGGGCGCGGGCCGTACCGAATTAGCACGAAGCATCTTTGGCCATAGCTGGGGCGTTAATATCTCGGGACAGGTACACGTCAACGGCAAGCTAGCAAATCTCAAGACAGTACGCCATGCAATCGATGCCGGAATCGCATACTCCACTGAAGATCGCAAGCGCTTTGGCCTCAACTTGATTGATGACATCAAGCGCAATATCTCTATCGCTTCACTCGATGATTTTGTAAAGTTTGGACTCGTTAACGATAACGAGGAGTATCGAGTTGCAAGCGAATACCGCGACTCAATGAATATCAAGGCTCCTTCACCAAACTCAATCGTTGGAAAGCTCTCTGGTGGTAATCAGCAGAAAGTTGTCCTGAGTCAGTGGATCAACGTCAATCCAGAGGTCTTGATCCTCGATGAGCCAACTCGCGGTATCGATGTTGGAGCAAAGTATGAGATTTACACAATCATGCAAGAGCTCGCAGCACGCGGCAAGGCAGTTCTCGTTATCTCGAGCGAGCTTCCAGAGCTGCTCGGAATCTGCGACCGCATCTACGCCATCGCGGAAGGTCGAATCACCGGCGAAGTTGAAAGAAAAGATTTCTCACCAGAATTGCTAATGAAGTACATGACTATGACAAAGGAAGCTACCCATGCCTAAAGTAATAGAGAAGATCAGCGCGCGTACTGAAAATCTGCGCAATAGATTAGAAGGCGTCGACTTGCGTCAAAACGCAATCTTTATCGCCCTCCTAGCGGTCATTGCTTTCTTCGCAATCACAACTCCGATGCATACATCGGTAACGCCAGATAACTGGTCGAACCTCGTTGTGCAGAATGGTTACATTCTTGTACTTGCAATCGGTATGGTGATGATCATCATCGCTGGCCACATCGACCTCTCTGTCGGTTCGGTCGCTTGTTTTATCGGCTCTGTCGCCGGAATCTTGGTTGTACGTCCACTTGAACAACATGGCTGGGAGTGGCTTCCTGCATTTCCTTGGTGGGGCGCAATCCTCGGCGCAATCGCAGTAGGCGCACTCGTCGGTATGTGGCAGGGCTTCTGGGTTGCATATGTTGGAATTCCAGCATTTATCGTGACTCTTGCTGGCATGCTCTTGTTCCGTGGTCTCGCATTGATGACACTTCAGAATTCAAATATCGGTCCATACCCAGATAAGTTCCGTGCAATCGGAAATGGGTTTATTGATATCGATAACCGCATCGGTACAAAATTTGGTGTAACGCACTACAACCTCGTTGCTTTGGTTATCACAGCGATTGGCATCCTTGCTCTTCTCTGGAATTCGCTTGCAACTCGCCGTGGTCGTATCAAGTACAAGCAGAAGGTCGAACCACGTACATGGTTCTTCATCAAGAACGTTCTACTTGCAGTAATGATGGGTTACGTCGGTGTTCAGCTCAGTCGAGCACACGGAATTCCTTGGACGCTTATGGTCTTGGTCTTCCTGATCGTGGTCTACACAATCGTTATGAAGAAGACAACATTTGGTCGCCACATCTATGCAATTGGTGGAAACCTTCACGCCGCAGTTCTCTCTGGTATTAACGTCCGCCGAGTTAACTTCTGGCTCTTCGTCAACATGGGTGCCCTGGCAGCGCTCTCTGGAATCTTGATTACAGCTCGTATGAACTCTGCTGTTCCATCAGCAGGTAATGGCTTCGAGCTCGATGCAATTTCATCAGTCTTTATTGGTGGAGCTGCAGTGCAAGGTGGCGTTGGAACCGTTATCGGTTCAATCGTCGGAGGCATGATTCAAGGAATTCTTGGAAACGGTATGAACCTCAACTCACTTGGTATTTCGTACCAGATGACTATTAAGGGCCTCGTCCTTCTCCTTGCTGTCGCCTTCGATGTATGGAGCAAGAAGCGCACTAAGTAATTTATAAAGAATCTAACTGCAACCAATTTCCAATCTCAACTCACGTTAGCGGGCTTACATGACACATCAGATCTGGTTTCTCACTGGAAGTCAGGACCTATATGGACCTGAGACCCTCGAACAGGTTGCAGTTCAATCGAAAGAAGTTGTAGCAAAGATCTCTCAAGGACTCGGCGCACCAGTCGAAATTATCTGGAAGCCAACTTTGAAGAACACTGCACATATCAAGCAGGCGATGCTCGATGCTTCTAGCGATCCAAATTGTCTCGGCGTGATTACTTGGATGCATACATTCTCACCAGCAAAGATGTGGATTCAGGGTCTTGATCTCTTGCGCAAGCCTTTGCTTCATCTTCATACCCAAGCAAATCAATCACTTCCATGGGCAACAATCGACATGGATTTCATGAACCTCAACCAAGCAGCTCACGGTGACCGCGAGTATGCACATGCTGTTGCCCGTGTTGGTGTTCCACATAAGATCGTGGTTGGTGATCCTGGCTCTGCAGAAGTTAAGTCGCATCTCGATGCTTGGGCCTGGGCAACAATCGGTTGGAATACATCGCAGAATCTCAAGCTTGCTCGCTTCGGTGACAATATGCGTTTCGTATCTGTGACTGATGGAGATAAAGTCTCAGCGCAATTACAACTTGGAATGTCGATTGAGAATTACGGAGTTAACTTCCTCGCTGATGCAGTTCATGCAGTATCAGATGCAGATGCTGAAAAGCTCTGTGATGTATACGAGCAGAAGTATGAGGTTGCAGCAGAGCTCAAGCGTGGGGGAGCTCGTCACGATTCCCTCGTCTATGCAGCTAAGCAAGAGATCGCGCTGCTTAAGATTATGCGCGATGGAGATTTTGATGGTTTCACCAGCAACTTTGAAGATCTCGGTTCTTTGAAGCAACTCCCTGGCCTTGCAGTGCAGCGCCTGATGGAGATGGGTTATGGCTTCGGTGGTGAAGGCGATTGGAAGACATCAGCCCTTGGCGCAATCTTAAAATCGATGACACCTGCAGGTGGTGGAACATCCTTCATGGAGGATTACACCTATCACTTCGGCCCTGGCCCAGCGAAGATTCTCGGCGCACATATGCTCGAGGTCTGTCCAACCATTACTAAGAACAAACCAAAGATTGAAATCCATCCTTTAGGAATCGGTGGCAAAGAAGATCCAGTTCGCATGGTCTTCACCGCTAGCGATGCGCAGGCGCGTGTTGTCTGCCTTGTTGATATGGGAGATCGCTTCCGTATTATCAGCAATGAAATCACCGTTGTTCAGCCAAATGAAGCGCTCCCAAAACTTCCAGTCGCGCATGCAGTCTGGGAGCCAAAGCCAACGCTTCCAATCTCGGCCGAGGCATGGATGCTCGCAGGTGGATCGCACCATACAGTTCTTACCAATGCAGTTTCGCTTGAGACGATCGAAGATTTTGCACGTATTGCAAAGGTCGAGCATGTAATTATTGATGAAGATACAAAGCTCCGCGAATTCCGCCGGGAATTGCAATGGAACGCTGCGTATCACCGCTTCGCCGAGCGGATTTAATTGATGCATCCGCTCATCGAAAAGTTCCAGCAGCACACCACTGAATTTCTAGATGCGCTTGCGCTCTTTAATGATCGCGAACGTCTTATCGCCCCAGAGGGCGAATGGTCAGCGGCTTTTGTTGTGCACCATATGGCTGATGGAGAGCTACATTTTGCAGCTCGCTATCTCCATACGCTCGGATCAGATAACCCACCGATGGTTTACTTTGAAGAAGAGCGATACCCAGAGGCACTTCATTACGCCAAGCGCAGCGTTGCAAAATCACTCGCATCAATCGCTGGAAATCGCGCAATGGTTCTCGAGATCCTCTCAGCCATTTCAGATGAAGCATGGTCGCGCACGACAACGACTATCGATGGTGTCGCATACTCGCTAGCAGATATGGTGGCTAAGGCTGACGAACATATCGTTGCTCACACCGAACAGTTGCGCGCACTCAAAACCCAGATTTAATCTACTTCTTCTCGGTACGCTTGAGGAATGAAGTTAACTCGTCGCGATCTCTTAAAGGCATCAGCGGTTGTCGGCTCTGGCCTCCTTACATTTGGGCAGATGAATTCAGCAGCGGCAGCTACCTCGGATATTCAACATGGTTCGAGAAAGATCGCAAAAGTTGCATTGACCTTTCACGGTGCAGGCGCCCCAGATTATTCAGATGAGTTATTGAAATTATTTAAGAAGACATCGACAGCAGTATCGGTCTTCGCAGTAGGTACCTGGCTTACCTCTGACCCCACAATTGCCAAGCGGATTATTGATGAAGGCCATGATTTGGGTAATCACACAATGACTCACACTCAGATGAAAACTATTAGCGCATCAAGAGTTGATTCTGAGATCGCAGGATGCGCAGCTGAATTAAAGAAATTGATTGGCAACCACGGTGCATGGTTTAGACCTTCTGGTACTCAATTTTCGACTCCGCTGATTCGTAAAGCTGCGCAGAAATATGGCTATGGCCAGTGCATCTCTTATGAAGTCGATTCTGAAGATTTTAAAGATCCAAGCAAGAAGCAGGTCATCTCAAATGTTATGAACCACGTTCAAAACGGCTCAATTATTAGTATGCACTTCGGCCATAAGGTCACACTCGAAGCGATGCCAGAGCTACTGGATGCACTACATAAAAAAGGGCTGACACCGGTTACGGTTACAGAGTTGCTCTCTGCATGAAAAAAGTAATTGCGTTCGTACTTCTCATTACTACATTGCCGCTGCAAAGTGCCTTTGCTGCACCGCTTCCAGGGATGCCTCCGGTTTTAGATCCGAAGAATATTTACTCAGAAGATGGACCAAACCATCTCAGTAGCGTTGTAAAAGATATGCCGCAGCTTGTTTATGTGCCGAATTTTCAATCAGCTACCGTCTCTGTGATTGACCCAAAAACGTATAAGGTCATCAAGACTATAAAGACTAAGGCTGGAGCCCAGCACGTGGTTCCATCGTGGGATCTCAAAACCTTATGGGTCAATGATAATAAAGGTAATTACCTCACACCGATTGATCCAATGACTGCGACTGCAAAACCAGATGTCTATGTTCACGATCCTTACAATCTCTACTTTACCCCTAACGGTAAATATGCTGTTGTAATGCAAGAATCTGATAAGAAGATTGTTTTTAGAGATCCACAGACAATGGCGATTAAGAAAGCGGTTAGCGTTCCTTGTGCAGGTGTGAACCACGCCGATTGGAGCGCTGATGGAAATTACTTCGTCGCTACCTGTGAATTTTCAGGATCTCTTCTTTTGATGGATACCGCGAAGATGAAACTTCTCAAAGTTGCGAAGCTTCCGATGATGTCAAAGATGTCACCTATGCCTCAGGATATTAAAATCTCACCAGATGGCAAGACTTTCTACATCGCCGATATGGCATCAGATGGCTTATGGGTGATGGCAGCAAACGATTTTGGAAAATTTACCTTTATTAAGACTGGTAAAGGTGCGCACGGCTTGTATGTAACTCGCGATGCAAAAACTTTGCTGATCACAAATCGTGGTGAAGGATCAGTATCGGTGCTTCGCTTTACCGATAATAAGTTAATTGCAAAGTGGAAGATTCCTGGTGGCGGTAGCCCTGATATGGGAAATATTTCGACCGATGGAAAGTATTTCTGGGTCTCTGGTCGATATGACAACGAGGTCTACGTCTTTGATATCGGCAAGGGAAAGTTCGTTACTCGAATTAAAGTCGGCACCGAACCCCACGGCCTGACTTATTGGCCACAACCAGGGCGATACTCGCTCGGCCACACCGGCATCATGCGATAGCTCGCGGGGTGAGAATTTTCCATTAGGGGTGACCATCCAGCGACCAGTCGCTACATGACCGGTTAAAACTGGTTATTCCACTGCATAAAAGAGGGCTTTCCCTACGGTAACCACTTCAGAGCAATCTGAGAGGGAACCGAATAATGAATGAGATACGCAGCTTTATCGAGTGGTTGAGCTATCACCCAACCCCCGATGAGATAACTCGCGCCCTCGTTCTCGATCACTTGGCATCGCTTGGTGCCTGCTGTGCTCGAATCGGTCTCCTCAATCCAGATGACTCGCTGACCTTCGCTGGCGAATACGGATTTGATGATGGAAAGAAGGGGATGACCTTCACCAGCTCTGAATGGAGATCTTGGAGCCATGATGCTGCCGATATTGCCCTCGGCAGAAATAAGGATCATTGGTCCAGCGATAAGCAGTTGCTGATGTATCAACTTCGACATCGCGGCGCAATTCAGGGCCACCTAGTCATCCGATTCTCTCGACCAGTCGAAGAGAGAACCCGCGTGGAAGAGATTGTTCTCGATTATGCAGTTCCGCTCTCGCTCTATCTTTCACTAATTCATGAGGGTCGGAATATGACTGGCTCAGGAAATCGCGAAGATACCGGCTCTGGTCAACTCACACCTCGTCAAATCTCAATTCTCGGCGGAATGGTCGAGGGCAAGACCAATCACGAACTAGCGACAGAACTTGGCTTTAGCGTGAGCACGATTCGCCACGAAACGATGCGCATCTATCAGGCGCTCGCCGTCAGTGATCGAAAAGAAGCGGCGAAGAAAGCACTCGCACTCGCACTTATTTAGTAACCTCGCTGCGTGAAGAAAACTGGTTCTTGGCTTCTGCCCTATCTCGTTGTGGGATTTATTTGGGGCTGCTCATTTATTTTTATTAAAGGTGGGCTCGAGTTCTTAACTCCATTTGGAGTCGCATTCGTCCGCTGCACTTTAGGTGCGATAACACTTTATCTCTATGCCAGGTTTAAGAAGATTGAACTTCCTCAAGACCGGAAGACGCTCTTTCATATCTGGGTTGTCTGCCTCTTACTCAATGTCTTTCCAGGTATTTTCTTCGCCCTTGCTGAAACTAAAGTGACATCAATTCTTGCCGGAATCATTAATGCAGTTACTCCATTGATGACGTTGCTTGCAATTTTGATGGTCAATCGAGCTGAGAAGCCGAAGCAATCACAAATATTTGGTTTGATTATTGGATTTACTGGTGTGCTAATTGTCCTCGGGGTGTGGAAAGGACTTGGCGATAACCCGTGGTGGGCGGTTGCAATCTTATTGCTGGCAGTGACCTGTTATGGATTCTCATTTCCATACACTCGCCGATTTGTGATGCCAATCGGATTACGCACGGAGGCAATCGTCGCTCAGCAATTAATTCTTGCGAGCATAACCTTGCTTCCCTTCTACCTCTTCGACGGAATAGCCAAGGATCAATATCGACCTGGCCCGGTCCTCTCGATGGTGGCGCTAGGAATATTTGGTAGTGGTTTCGCCTATTTATGGAACTTTCGAGTTATGGAGATTGCAGGTAGCGCCATCGCAAGTAGCGTCACCTATCTAACGCCAGTTGTTGCAGTGGCCGTTGGAATTCTCTTCCTCAATGAGAAGATCACCTGGAATGAACCTGTAGGTGCGGTTGTGGTTTTACTGGGAGCTGCAATTGCACAAGAGCGATTAAGGATTACTCGACCTTAAGCTCTTGGTGAATATGCTCGGTCTCAACGATTCCTGATGAGAAACGCTCTTCGTAGCGACCAATCTTCCATACTGCAACTGAGAAGACCCAGGCAAGTACAAATGAGGCGACAATCCAATAACCAATGCCGCCGAGTTTTACCGATGCGATAGCTGTAAATGGCTGATAATTTGCAATATTGGTCTTATCGGCAAGAACGCCCACCAATTGAATTGTTCCGATTACAAGCGCGACGAAGATCGAGAGACCAGTTGTCGTGATGTTGTAATAAATCTTTCGCAGCGGTGAGGTAAATGCCCACGAGTATGCCTTGGTCATAAAGATTCCATCAAGTGCATCCATGAGTGACATACCAGCAGCGAATATAAGTGGGAGAGCGATGATTGCAAGCGGAGGTAACGTTCCGCCAACGGCGCCCACTGCGGTTGTTGCAGAGAGTGCAAGGAGCGCAACTTCGGTTGCGGTATCAAAGCCAAGTCCAAATAAAACTCCGACTGGATAGAGCTGCCAGGAATTATCAAAACCCTTTTTAAAGAAGCCACGGAATACGCGCTTCATAAGTCCGCGTTCGTTCAGTAATTCATTGAGGTGTTCGTGTGAGAACTCACCGCTCTTCGCCTTCTTCCAAACCTTTAACACGCCCACTAAAATTACGAGATTGAGAATTCCTACGAGATAGAGGAAGAAGCCAGAGACAGAGGCGCCAATAATCGCGCCAGTCTCGGCATAATTTTTCTGGAATCGAATCGCCGTCTTAGCGGCAAAGGCGATTAAAATCGAGAGTGAGAGAACGATCGTTGAGTGGCCGAGAGAGAAGAAGAGTCCAACACCGAGCGGCTTCTTTCCCTTTGCCAACATGATGCGAGTTGAGTCATCGATAGCCGAGATATGGTCGGCATCGAATGCATGGCGAAGGCCAAAGGAATATGCCAAGGCGCCAGCGCCTGCATAGATCAGTGCGCCCTTGCCATCGACCAATGAGTGGTATTTGGGATCGGAGTTGTAATGGATGAAGAGCCCCCACCCAAGGATGTGGAGGAGGAGGACGGTGCCGAGGACACCAAAGAGGGCGGGAAGCTCCTCACGGCTAAATCGCAGGTGCTCTTTCAAGCTCGCCTTCTGGCTCATTACTCTCCTCGGACCCTTAAACGCTAGATGCAAATCGTTTGCAGGTAGAAGGGTAGGCCATTTTTAACCTTTTAGAAACTTGAAATCACCGCATCCGCCCATGAGTTGGGTCTAGAGTGCGCAGAAATAGTCGAGCTGGAAGGTTGGCCACATGAGTAACGATGATCATGACAATGGCGATGAAATCCTGACTGAAGAGATGCTCTGGGATCGAATCCCAGAAGTCACAGGTGAAGAGCGAGCTGATACTTATTACGAACTCAGCGCCCGCATCTTTGCTCGTGGTCAATATGACGAAGCTTTAGCGCTCGCTGAGACTGCTCGCGATATCTACTCAGAACTCGGTGCAAGTGCGCAGAGCGAAGGCTTGGCTCAGGCTTATTCTGCTATCGGATACAACCTCAATCAATTGAAGCGGATCGATGAAGCGGCAACTGCTATGTCAAAGGCGGTTGAACTTTTACGTGAGAACAAATCACCGATTGCACTCGAACTCGCATGCACGTTGGGCGAGTGGTGGTACTCATCAAAGAATTATGAAAAAGTAATTGAGACGATGTACGAGTGCGCACAAGAACATCTCGTCGATGGAAACAATATTGGTGCCGCTAACGATATGCACCTTATTGGTTGCGCCCAACGCGAACTCAAAAATTATGAAGAAGCGATTATCTGTTTTCAAGAGGCGCGTGCAACATTTAAATCTGAGAAGGAAGTTCTACATGTTGCACGATGCGATCAGAAGATTGCCTCTTGCTACAACGAACTTGGCGATGGTGAAAAGGCGCTAGAAGCGGCACGCAAAGCGATCGATGTCTTTGAAACTGGCCATGATCACCGTCGTGAAACATTTGCGCTCTACGAATACGGACGCGCTGAAATCTTGCTCGGCAAGCTCGAAGATGGGTTAGCGACCCTTGATAACGTACTTCAAATTACCGCGGAAGAAGATGCAAAGGACTTTGAGTTCATCATTGAAATTGAGACTGGTATGTCAGCGGTAATGCGCCAACTTGGTCGAATTGAGGAGGCAGATGAGATTGATCGTCGCCTCGCCTCTGTGAAAGAGTCATTAGGCTAAATCTTCGCGAGCTATTTTTTACGAGGTAAATGCTGCAAGGCCCAGTGATACATCGCTATCGCCGCCGCCGCTGATGCATTCATCGAACGTGTAGAACCGTATTGCTCAATTGCATATAAGACGTCACAGATTGCAATCGCCTCATCTGACATTCCCGCACCTTCCTGCCCAAAGAGCAGTACACAACTCTCTGGAATATCCGAACCTTCGAGGTTGCGTGATGTCGGCACATTATCAATTCCGATAATTGGCAGGGAGTTTTCTGAGCACCACTGTGCGAAATCGGCGACGGTTGGGTGATGAATAACGGTGAGGTATCGATCTGTCACCATTGCGCCACGCTTATTCCAGTCGCGCTTTCCGATAATGTGAACAGCTGAAACATTAAATGCATTGGCAGTGCGAACAACTGAACCAATATTGAGATCGTGTTGCCAATTTTCAATGGCGATCTGCAACTTATGGCGCTTGGTATTGAGGTCGGCAACAATCGCGGCAACGCTCCAATAGCGGTAATGATCGAGAACATTTCGACGATCGCCATTTGCTAACAATTCTGGGTCAAACTCGTCGCCAACTGGCCATGGTTCGGGATGGGGACCCACGCCTACGACCGGAAAGAATTCTCCGGGTCCAATCTCTGCTGGGGTCTTTATTTCCATGGTGGCACTCTAAACTAGTGCGCATGAAGACAGTATTTAATATCGCGCTCGGTATTCACATTCTTAGCATCCTCGGAATCCTCGGATTGCTCCTTGCCCAAGTTCAGAAGAAGCCTCGTAAATTAAACCCAGGCATCATCCATGCCGGCTTAACAGCCTTTGTCGCGGGAATCGTCATGACGAGCATCTGGAAGCAGGTTAATCCCGATGAAGCAATCAACCATGCAAAATTTGGAGTGAAGGCTGTAGTGCTTGCGATTATTTTGGTCCTTGCATACAAGAACGTTAAGAAAGAAGTTCTGCAAACGTGGGTTTGGGCAACAATGCTTGGCCTCACAGTTCTTAACATCATTATCGCTGTAGCTATTTAATTTTTCGATGCTTCGCAGAAGATTCACCACTTTGCTCTGCCTACTTGTGGGCTTTTCGATGCTTCCGCAAATCTCGGCAGTGGCAGCGGATTCGATTGCGATTACATCTGCCTTTTCACAATTAGTCTCTGCTCCATCTCTCGCCAATCCCTCAGTGATTGTTCTTGATGAGAAGACCGGAGAAGTTGTCTACCAATCAAATGCAACTTCGCTTCGCAAGCCAGCATCAGTCTTAAAGTTGCTATCTGCAACAGCTGCATACACATACTTGAAACCATCCGATAGCTTTACGACTTATCTTTCAGAAGGTGCTGATGGAAAGTCTGCAGTCATCGAGGGCTCACTTGATCCCTGGATCTGCTATCAAGATAAAGTCGCGCAGAAGATGCACCGAACTTCGCTTGAGCGACTTGAATTTAATGCTGTCAGCGCAATTAAGAGATTGCACTCTGGTTCTACCAAGAAGACCACCATCTTCTATAGCAATCTCTATGCTCAAGATGTTTCGCAGATTCAGCGTTTTATAAAGACGCGCCACCTAGATATATCGCTCAAGCGAGTCTCGGATGCTGAGGCGATTGAGAAATCGGGCTCGCGGCTTATCTCATCAACTTCACCGACGCTGGAAGCGATTCTCGATTGGACGTTAACGTGGAGCGATAATCTCTTAGCAGAACGCATCGCCCGTTTAGCCTCGGTAGCTGCGGGCAATACTCTCGATGATGATGGAGTCCAGAGCACCTTTAAAACAATGCTGACCGGCTTTGGAATTAATTCATCCAATCTCGTCATTAAGGATGCGAGTGGATTGTCGAAAGATAATCGCATCTCCGCAGAACAGATTGCTCAATTGCTGATGATTATCAATCACGATCCAAAATTTGCCCCCATGATTGCCGGATTACCTATCGGGGGAGAGACTGGAACTTTGCAACACCGATTTGTTGATACCGCGCCAACAGCTGTGGGCTTGGTTCGAGCAAAGACTGGAACCCTCAATGGAACTACAAATCTCGCGGGCTTTGTAGATTCTGGAGATCACCAATACATCTTCGTCATTCTCGCAGATCGCCATAGCAAGAGTTATACCGTTACAAAAAAAGTTCGAGCAACCGTGGATCGCGTCTTGGGGAAGATTGCGACTCCACTATTGCCCGAACTTTTACCACTCACCCCTTCGGGTGAATCCCTTACTTCTTTAAATCATTAACCTTAATCATCATTTCCAGATTCATTGTGATTGTCATCGCCACCAGAATGTGGAGCCTGAATTCCACCTTGTGCAGGGTTTGTAAGCGATTGTGACTTAAAAGTAAGGCTCTGCCCTGTGAAAGGGCTGGGAAGTTGTGAGGGTTACTCTGCCAATCGCAGATAGGCTACGCATGTGTCGACCCTCCGCGCTTATATAGATCTAATGAAGCTCCGGGTCGTCGAACTCTTGATTATCACAACCGTTCCCGCCGTGGTTTTAGCAACAGGTGGCTTTCCATCTTTAAGCCTGCTCCTCTGGACCCTGATCGGTGGCACCCTGGCCGCGGGCTCGGCTAATGCTTTTAATATGGTGATCGAATCAGAGCGCGACAAGTTAATGAAACGCACAGCAAAGCGCCCGCTAGTGACCGGTGCAGTAACTCGCATGCAGGCGACGTTATTTGCCTTGGCAATCGGCCTGCTCTCACTTGTTATCTTCTACATTTTCACAACAGTGCTTGCAACAATCCTTACCGCCATTGCAATTGCTTATTACGTCATCATCTACACAATTGCCTTGAAGCCAAATACATCTCAGAACATTGTCTGGGGTGGAGCTGCCGGTTGTATGCCAGTCCTTATTGGATGGGCGGCGGTGACAAATTCACTCACGCTAGTCCCAATAGCTTTCTTTATGGTGATCTTCTTCTGGACCCCGCCACATTTCTGGGCGTTAGCAATTAAATATAAAGATGATTACTCAGCTGCGGGAATTCCAATGCTGCCATCAGTGGCATCACGTTCTAATGTAATTGGGCAGATGTGGTTTCATACAATTGCGATGGTGATTTGTTCGACTGCACTTATTCAATTGGCTCATCTGCCAGTTTGGGTTTTGCTGGCAACAGTGGCGCTTGGCGCAATCTTTACATTCCAGCTCTTTGCGCTCAAAGAGAACTCAGATAATTACAACAAGGTTGCAGGCGGCATATTTCATTGGTCAATTACCTACTTGACCTTGCTTTCAATTCTGCTTGTTGTAGCTCAGCTTTTAAGCGCTTGATCAAGATCCTTAATCAAATCATCAACGTGCTCTAGGCCGACGGAGAGTCGAAGCACTGATGGCGTAATACCCATCTCTGCCTGAACCTCTGGGCTCAGACGACGGTGAGTTGTTGATGAAGGATGAGTAATAAGTGACTTGCTATCGCCTAAATTATTGGAGATATCGATGATGCGCAGGGAGTCCATAAATCTAAAGGCATCCTTCTGAGTACCAGCAAATTCAATTCCAATAGTCGATCCGCCACCCTTCATCTGCTTTTTGATAACAGCAGAATCAGGATGTGAAGCAAGGCCTGGATATCGAACGCTCTTGATAGCTGGATGCTTCTCTAGAAATTCAGCGACCGCCTGCGCATTTGAATTCATTCGCTCGACGCGCATCTCCATCGTCTCAAGTGACTTCACCAAAACCCAGGCATTAAATGCGCTGAGCGATGGACCGGTGTGACGAGTAAATGGAAGTAACTTCTCCTGAATGTAGTCGAATGACCCAAGGAGGGCGCCGGCAAGAACACGTCCTTGGCCATCAATATGTTTTGTCGCCGAATACATAACAACATCAGCACCGAGTTCGAGCGGGCGTTGCAAAATTGGAGACGCCATCACGTTATCGACAATCACGGTAGCGCCGGCTTTATGAGCAAGTTCGCTCACTGCGCGGATATCTGTAATTTCTAAGAGCGGGTTACTAGGTGATTCGATAAAGACTGCCTTCGTTGGCTTTGATAGCGCTTTAGCCCAGGCATCTAAATCATTAGCCTTAACGAGTTCGTACGTTACGCCCCACTTAGGCAAAATTTCGGTGATGATGACATGGCAAGAGCTAAACATTGCAGCTGATGCAACGATGTGATCTCCGCTTTCAACTAAACATGCGAGTGACGCAAAGACCGCTGACATTCCAGAACCAAAGGCATGGCAGAACTCCGCACCCTCAATTGCTGCCAGACGTTTTTCAAACATGGCAACAGTTGGGTTATGAAAACGGCTATAGAGAAAGTGGTCGGTCTCATCGGTAAAAGCGTCGAAGGCCTCTTGTGCAGATGAGTATGTGTAACCGCTATTGAGAAAGAGAGCCTCTGATGTCTCACCGAAACCGGTACGGGTCAGCCCCGCGCGAACGGCATCGGTCTGGGAATTTACTTCCCAATCAGGGGCGGGACGGTTATTGCGAGGTTGGTAGCCCCAGGCATCTTTACTCATGGAGCCAATCGTAGAGGACTCTCAGCTTCAACGGTTATAGTCGAGACCATGAGCACTCTCGCAATCGAAGTTACAGGCCTTACAAAGCGATATGACAATCTAACCGCCGTTGCCGGGGCGACATTCTCAGTCCCACGCGGTGCAATCTGCGGATTCGTTGGACCCAATGGCGCAGGAAAGACGACGACCATTCGTATGTTGCTCGGACTCATCGCACCCACCTCGGGAAGTGCAAACGTCCTAGGTCAATCAATAGCTGATCCCGAGAAGTATCTTGCATTTGTCGGCGCCTTGATTGAAGGACCTGCTTTTTATCCAGCGCTTACCGGTGCAGAAAATCTTCGAGTACTTGCAACGCTCGGCGGATTTCCAACGCAACGAGTTGAAGAGCTGATTACGCAGGTAGGTCTTGCTGGACGCGGTAATGATAAGTACAAGACTTACTCATTAGGAATGAAACAGCGTTTAGGTATCGCAGCAGCGCTCTTGCCTAATCCTGCGCTATTGATTCTCGATGAACCAACTAATGGACTTGATCCAGAGGGAATACAAGAAGTTCGCGACTTATTGAAGAAGTTAGCGAGCGAAGGTACAACGGTCTTTGTTTCATCCCACTTGCTCTCTGAAATTGAAATTATCTCAGAGCATATTGTCATGTTACGTAAGGGTGAAGTTGTCTTTGCTGGACCGATTGAAGAGTTACTTATGAACCAGAAACCTACAATTATTGTCCGCACTGAAAATCCAAACGACTTAGAGAAAATTGCAACGATTGCAACTGCGGAAGGTCATAAAGTTTCAATTCGCGGTGGCGAAGCGCATATTGAAGGTCCTCACGATTGGGCTGCAATTCTCAATAAGAAAGCCTTTGAAGCAGGAATTACCCTGGCTCAACTCACTCCGACGCTACCTAATCTCGAAGAAACATTCTTCGAGATGACAGGAGGTAAGTAATGTTTAAAGTCTTCTTCGCTGAATGGCGCAAACTTCGTCGTCCTACACTCTTCTTCGGAACATTCGCTGCCGCACTCTTCTTTACTGGACTTATTACCTCCTTTATCTACCTCATGATTGACTCACCATCTGGAAACTCAGATCGTGGTCGCAGAGTTGGTCGTGAAGTCCTCAACCTCGCTAGCGGCTCGGTCCATGGATTTGCCTCTATTGGTGGATTGCTCGGCATCATCGTGCTCTGCGTCTTTGCTGCACAAACAGCTCAGGAGTACACCTACGGAACGCTGCGCAATCTCTTAGTTCGACAGCCCCGTCGTTTAGTCCTCTTGATGGGCAAGTACGCTGCGATGAAGACTTTTGCATTATTACTGACGCTGATCAGCGCTGGTGTAAGCATCGCAATTTCAATCTATCTTTCAGATCGCGCAAAGGTAAGTACCGCCCTCTGGTTCACCTCTGCCGGATGGTCCGCTATTGCACACACACTTCTCAACGTCTATATCTCAATTGTTTTCTATGCCGTCATTGGAATTGCACTAGGAATCCTTTTGAAATCTCCGATCTCAGCAATTTCAATTGCACTTGTGTGGATTCTCATTCTGGAAAATCTCATCGGCGCAGTGAAGCCAGTGACTTTGAAATGGATGCCAGGAAATCAATTCTCAACCATCGCACAAGGTGGATCACCGGGCGGATCTCTCGACATTTCATATTCACATGCACTCACGCTAGGAAGCGGCTATGTAATTGCCGCTCTTCTACTCTCATCGTTTATCTTCGCCAAAAGAGATGTGGCCAACTAGAGAGATATGGCTAACTAGAGCAATCTGGCGAGTTGGCGCAAGGTTGAGGCCGACTCTCAATTATTCTTGAATAATGCGCCGCAACTCAGTGATTGCTCTCGCCCTGATGGGCGCGCTCACTCTTGCCACCACGCCTGCTGTTGCGAAACCGAAGCCAACGTTGGCAGAGATTGAGGCGGCAAAGGCGGCAGAAGCTGCAAAGAAGAAGGCTGCCGATGCCGCTGCAAAACAGTTAGCAGCTGCGAACCAGACCTTGCGCCAATTAACGGCGAAGGCAAATGCCGCACGTGCTCTCTACCTTAAAGCCCAACAAGAGTTGAACGTCGCCACTGCACAGGCAAATGCCGCAGCGAAGCATGCAGCTGAAACTGCGCTTGCCGTTCTGGAGGCGCATAAGACAATCGGCAAGATGGCTTCAAATGCCTACATCATGGGCGGAAGTCTGAGCGATATTCAACCTTTACTCAGTGCTAATGGACCACAAGAAATTGTGGATCAACTTTCGACACTCAACACCTTAGGTGCGCGAAATTCAACTGCGCTAGCGCGTTTTAAAGCCGCTGAGATTGTTGCAAAGGCAGCAAAACAGAAGGCAGATGAGGCGCGTGCGATTCAAGCAGCAGCGACGGCAAAAGTTGCCGCGGCAAAGAAAGTTGCCGATGATGCGCAAGCGCTACAGCAAAAGGAAGTAGATAAACTTCAAGCAGTTCAGAATGCACTGATGAAGGAATTAGCCAATGCAAAGAATGTTCGCGTTACCTTAGAACAACAGCGTCAATTGGCACTGCTCGAAGAGAGCCAAGCAAATACTGCAGCTAATACTGATAATCAGGCAAAGATCTGGCCAGATATTGGGTTCCAGGGACGTTCAACTATTCGCACAACTGAGGCGCAACGACTTGCCGCAGTTGCGTATGCAAAGAAGCAGGTACAAGCACGTAAGCCATATGTCTGGGGCACGCAAGGTCCAAGTACCTTCGATTGCTCTGGACTCGTCTTCGCCTCTTATCGCGCAGCTGGATTAAATTGGCCAAACTGGGATCGCCTCAACTCAGCGTTATACGCTGGTTATACCTATCACGTTCCATTAACAGCGCTACAGCCAGGTGACTTACTCTTCTATTCTTACAAGGGAACAATCTCAACTATTCACCACATCACAATTTATGCCGGTAACGGAATGATGTGGGAGGCAAATTCCAAAAATGCAGGCCTTCTATATTCAAGTATTTATTCAGTAAAGGGCTTGATGCCATTTGGTGGTCGAGTTTAAAAGATGGTTGATGCAACCGTCGCTTTACGTAGCGCAGTGCGACCA
>CAJBMC010000046.1 GCA_903954055.1 uncultured Actinomycetes bacterium
AACTCTGGGTTCCTGGAGCTAACCGCTAACTTTCTTATAGGTACTGGTCGAGTCGTTAGTTACTCGATCTTCGTGGTGACAAATTACTGAACCAATCTTTGCACTTCCACCTTTATCTCCATTTTCAGGGGAGACGACGATAAGAAGTTTTACGTCGCGGGCGTTGCTCTTTGGAAATGCTGATGTGAGATCGCCCAACTTCTTTCCATCGCCATCAGAGATCACAGATATGACTTCCCACCAGAGACATCCAGTCTCAGATGCAACCTGTACCGAGCCGCAGATGAAGGTGGTACAGGCTTTAATCTGCTTTGCCAGACTTGCGTTGGCGGAAATTAGCCCGACCTGTTCTTGAGCGGTAGGTACCTTTGCATAAACCTCGCCCTCAACGCTAAATCCCTGCGGTGGCCAAGATGGTTTAGGTGATGGAGTTACTCGAATCTTAGGGCGCTTCTTCTTTACCTTTCTCACCACAGGTTTCTTCGTCACCTTTGGCTTTGAGGTCGAATTAGTAGTTGCTGTTGCTTTAGAAGTTGGCTTCGCCGTTGCTTTAGAAGTTGCTTTAGAAGTTGCTTTATAAGTTGCCTTTGAGGTCGGCTTTGAGGTCGCCTTTGCAGTGACCTTACTTGTCGCCTTGGGAGATGGCTTCTTTGTTGCTGCGCTAGCCGCTGGTGAAACGAGCGCCAACGCTGCTATCAGCAGGGAGGCGACTAGCTTCTGTCGCGATCCCACTTGAAGGTGCGGATTGCGAGAACCATTCCCACGATGAGCCATATGCCAATAATGGCAAAGGTTCGCCCAGTCTCCCAATTCCCAGCTATTTCACGCTTAGCAAATGAGTCAGGAAGAAAGACAGATCGCATTCCCTGAGTGAGCCACTTCAATGGAAAAACCGCTGCAACCTGCTGCATCCATTTCGGAAGATCTGTGAATACGAAAAATACTCCACTAAAAAATTGCAAGATGATGACGACGGGAGAGACGATTGCTGAGGCCCCGCGCGCATTCTTTGGAACACTTGAAAATGCGACTCCAAGAATTGTTGAGACGAGCGATCCTGAGATAAGTAATGCGGTGAAGGTAATCCATTTATCTGCACCGGTTGGAAGTGTTACTCCAAAGAAAATTACTCCGGCAAGGAGCAAGAGCACTACTTGAATAACCATGCTGACAGTGACGACGATTGCCTTGCCGATAAAGTAGCTAGCAGCCGGCATTGGTGTGCCTCGAAGTCGCTTCAGTGCGCCGAGATCGCGCTCAACCGGAATAAAGATCGCAATCTGCTGGAAACCAGTATTGACCAGTGCTGATGCAATCATTCCGGCGACGAAGTACTGGCTGAAGGTGACCCCCGGCGCAAGTTTTGTTGTAAAGACTGATCCGAAGATTGCAAGCAGAATTAAAGGAAAGAGAAGGGTGAAGACGACCGATTCTTTTTGGCGGAAGAATTGTTTAATCTCTAGCCCGCCACGCTTGATTCCGATTGCAAGAGCTCCAGGAAGTTGATTACTCATTGGTCGCTCCAATCATTGATAGGTAGATATCTTCAAGTGTCGGGCGATGAACACTGAGCTCGGGAATCTCTCCGCTAAATCGTGAACTTAAGGTCTTTATAAACTCTGTTGGAGAATCAGTCTGCTCGCTCTCGATTACTTCGCCCTCACGCCACGAAACCCTCGCCTGTGCATGTGCACGTCCACCGAGTTGGGCAGGCGTTGATATCTCAAGAATCTCACCACGATTCATTACCGCGACTCGATCTGCAAGAGCCTCTGCCTCATCGAGATAGTGGGTAGTAAGCAGAATTGTTGTTCCTTCTTCTTTTAACTTCTTAATGAGAAGCCAAAATGCTCGTCTCGCCTCAGGATCAAAACCGGTCGTCGGTTCGTCGAGAAAGAGAACTTCAGGTCGTCCAATAATTCCGAGCCCAACATCAAGACGGCGACGTTGGCCACCAGAGAGCGTCCGTGCTCGATCATCAGCCTTTTCCGCAAGTCCCACGAGAGAGATGACATCGTTAACGTCCCTCGGATTTGAGTAATAACTTGCAAAGTGCGTGATTGCCTCTCGCACCGTCAGCTCAGCAGTGTCTTGAGTGCTTTGCAGAACGATGCCGATGCGGTTGCGCCAAGCGAGAGCAGCGCCACCTCGAATCGCAGGATCGGTACCCAGAACGGATATCTCTCCAGAATCTGCAGTTCGAAAACCTTCGAGAATCTCCACCGTGGTTGTCTTGCCCGCACCATTGGGACCGAGAATTGCAAAAATTTCACCACTCTTGATTGAAAGGGATAGGCCTTTAACAACTTCGAGGTCGCCGTAGCTCTTTCGTAAGGATTTAACCTCAATGACCGAGTTCATGTTGCAACTCTAACTCTTTCAATGAGAAGAAAGTAGCCAATGTAATGGAAAATACATCTATGAGCCCGCGCAAGAATTACCCCAAAGGTCGTCGCCCAAAATCCGGTGGCGATGATGAGATTCGCGGAATTCCTTCCAACCAAAGTTTTGAAGAGGACGATAACGGTCTCTGGATTGTCCGAAAACTCAGTGGCTCTGCAGCAAATAAGCCTTATCGCTGTCCTGGATGTGATCAGGAGATTCCGATGGCGACTCCCCATACGGTGGCATGGTTAGAAGGCGATGAAGATGGTCGTCGCCATTGGCACAATGCATGTTGGGGAAAGCGAAACAACCGCCGTCCGAACACCGAGCGCACTCGTAATGCGCCGCGTTATTAATTTAGGAGAGTCGTCCGCGCAAGATTGTTAAGAGCTTTACTACCAATGAATCAACCTTTGCAGTTCGCTTAAAGCTGGTAATTGGCAGTGGCAATTGGAATCGTGCACGCACTACTGAACGCGCATATGTAAATTCAAGTAAACCTTCGGGACCATGGATGCGTCCATAACCTGAATCTTTTGTTCCACCAAATGGAATTGATGCAACTGCAGCAAAAGAAATTACAGAGTTGATTGCAACCATTCCGCACTGTAACTGTGAAGCGATCCAACGTCCCTGACGGCGAGACCAGATCGAAGCGCCCAGGCCGTATCTAGATGCATTTGATAATTCGATCGCAGTCTCCATATCTGGAACCCGATTAATGACAAGCGTTGGTCCAAAGGTCTCATCGGTGACAGCAGTTGAATCTTCTGGGACCTGTAAGAGAATTACTGGTTCGACGAAACGAGCGCCGACAGATTGAGTTCCTCCTACGACCGGGATTCCACCCTTCTTGATGGCATCTTTGATATGAGATTCAATAATTTTTAATTGTGAAGGCATTGTGGCAGGACCGTAATTAGCGGTCTCTGGATTACCTGCGTGAATTGTCTTTGCCAGTGCAATTACCTTTTCGGTAAAGATATCTGCAACGTTCTCATCAACATAGACACGCTCGGCGCCGATACAAGTCTGACCGGCATTTGAAAGCGCTGACCACACTGTCGCATCCGCAGCGAGAGTTAAATCAGCATCACGTGCAACGATGACAGGATCTTTGCCGCCACACTCTGCAATCACTGGCGTCAATGATTGTGCGCAGAGAACGGCAACTTTCTTCGCAGTTGCAGTTGAGCCGGTAAAAGCTAACTTCTTGACTCCGCTGGTGCATAGTGCAGCGCCAGTTTCACCAAAACCAGTTACGACTTGGAAGTATTCGGAGCTTCCGGCGGCATGTTCAAATAACTCTGCGAGTGCGATTCCAACACCTGGTGTGTACTCACTTGGCTTGAAGACAACGGTATTACCTGCTGCGAGAGCGTACGCAATAGATCCCATAGGAGTGAAGACTGGATAGTTCCATGGACCAATCACACCAACGACACCGAGCGGTGAGCGCTCGACTGTTGCTGACATATTTGCCATAAGCGCACCAGGAGAACGATGAGCTGTTCGAAGAACTCGCTCGGCATTGCGCGCTGCCCAAGCAACGTGATGCGCTGCGAGAGTTATTTCTAGTTTTGCATCTGAATGCGGCTTGCCGGTCTCAAGCGTTACTTGCTCAGCGAGTGAATCAATCTCACTCAATATTAGTCGGCTATAAGCGAGAAGAATCTTGCGACGACCTTTATGACCGAGTGCAACCCATCGTGTTGCCGCATCAGCTGCCAAGGTCACTGCAGAGTAAACATCCTTCTCTGAGTTGATCGGATACTTGCCAACAACATCGCCATTAACAGGATTGAGAGATTCAAAGGTCGTTTTAGCCATAGAGAAAGAGTAGTCACTAGAATGCGGCTATGACGGAACCAATCCGCCCCAGCACTGTATTACCTGCCTTGCGTACGCCTTTTACCCTGACTACAGCTGACGGTGAGAGCCTTGTTGGTGAGGTAAGTGCGCCGCTTCATAATCCAACAACCGCGCTGCTCTGTCTCCATCCCAACCCGACTGGTGGGGGAATGATGGATAGCCATATCTATAAGAAGGCGGCAAATCGTCTTCCGGCAATGGCTGGCATCACTGTCATTCGATTTAATACTCGCGGCACTACAAGTGAAGCAGGTACGAGTACCGGTGAATACGACGGTGGTCGCGCAGAGAAATATGATGTGCAAGCAGCTATTGATTACTGCTTTGATATTTTGCACGTAGATGAGTTATGGATTGTTGGATGGTCTTTCGGTACCGAACTCGCGCTCTGTCATGCGCGTGATCCGCGTATCAAAGGCCTCATACTTTTGAGCCCACCATTAATGAAGGTAGAAGAGTCCGATTTACAATTTTGGGCGAGCGATGGCCGGCCAATTACTGCGATGATTCCAGAGCATGACGAGTATTTAAAGCCGGATGAGGCGCGACATCGTTTTAGCGTTATTCCACAGCTTGAATTAATTGCAGTCGATGGCGCAAAGCATCTTTGGGTTGGCGAACCTTATGTTCATCGAGTACTCAGCGAGATCACGCGAGTAATTGCACCATCCCGGCTGCCTTTACCAACTGAGATTTAAGTAGCGAAATTAATTCTGCTCCGCGCGAGGATAGACGACTTCTTCCAAGATTAAGATGATGGAAGCAGCGACTGGCACCGCCAGTAGCCCGCCAACTAATCCCAATAAAGATGTGCCGATAAGGGCAGAGATAATTGTGACCGCCCCAGGCACGGCAAGAGTGCGTTTCATAATGCGCGGTGTCACTACATAATTTTCAAGTTGGACGTAGAGAACGTAAGTGACGAAGGCGATGATTCCGATAGAGACAGATTGGGTTGCTGCAATCAAGGTGACAATCGAACAGCCCAAGAAGTGGCCAATCAGTGGAACTAAGCCGCAGATAAAGACGATGATGCCGATTGTGATGGGTGATGGAAGACCGAGAATGAGCGAGACGATTGTGACAAAGATCGAGGCAAGCGCCGAAACGAGTATCTGACTTCCTACAAATGCACCGACGCGGGCGATGATTGCATTTGTCAGCAATGTGATTCGTGGTCGTCGAGTTGCAGGAACTAGCTTGAGAGCTAGATCAGTTGCCTGAGGAAGTGAGGTGATGAAATAAAGTGTAAGAACCAAGATTGTCAGTCCGGTAAAGGTTCCAGATAGGACGGTCTTACCAACTCCAATGACTCCACCGAAAGCTGAAATCAAAAGCGTTCCATCTGAAGTGACGCTGTTGAGCTTCTTCTGAATCGCATCGATAAATGCATAATGCTCATTAAGTGAGGCAATACGTGGATTTGCTTTTAAGTCCTGCAAAAGAGTTGGCGCAATATTAATGAGGTGAGCGCTCTGATTTACGAGCGGCGGAACCACCAAGGCGAAGAAGAGTCCGACAAAGATAATGACACCTGAAAAAATAATGGCAACAGCAGTTGTGCGAGATAAACCTCTACGTCGAATTGCTTCAACTGCCGGATTTAGTCCCATCGCCAAAAAGAGTGCGACTAAGATAATTACAAATACTTGGCTGGCATTTGCAAGTGCATTGAGAAGAACAAATGCAGAGAGCGCACCCATTGTGGCGACAAAGCCAAAGTAGAAGGGGTGACCGCGATCGATGGGCGCACCGGCACTTCCATAGTTTGGTGTGACTGAGGCCTCTTTCGATGAAGCTTTCTTTGAGATTTTGCCACCGATTCGCTCTGAAATAGTCATAAGTAATTATAAGTTAAACGATTGGTGAGAGAATGCCCGCATGGCACTTCGAATCACTGGCGTCGGCGAGGAAATCGCCGCGGTTTCGGGGCTGCCCTGGAATCAGAGCCTAGAGCTCTGGCCGGAAGATCCACTTCTCGCCGAAAAGCGAGGAATCTCTCGCCACATCGTCCGCCTCGTTCGATCTACTGACGATCCAGATTCTGAAGTCTATGCAGTGAAAGAGACTGTCTCTGAATTTGCCAATCGCGAATATAAAATCTTACGCGAACTCAAGCAACTTGATGCGCCGAGTGTTCATTCAATCGCCGTTATTGAAGGCCGTAC
>CAJBMC010000047.1 GCA_903954055.1 uncultured Actinomycetes bacterium
GCCTGCTTGATCCGTGCCGCATCGGGAAAGAGCTCGCTTATCTTCGATTCATCGCCAGCTTGAAAAGCGTGATCAATTGCCGAACTTGGTTTACCTTTCTTTTCAAAATATCCAATCAAATTCCTATGAAGTTCGTCCTTTAGCTCCGGCTCTCTTCGCAATATTTCGATAAGAATCTGCCTCACTAGTGGCGAGAATACATATCCTCCTTGTGGATCTCTTGAAAGTGTAAATATCTCTCCCTTATTGGCAATTGAAGAGATGAGGTCGAGAGAAAAATCCTTACCAAGTATGAACTTGGCCTCTTCCAGCGAGAAGATTTCTAGGACTGAAAGCCGTTTGCATGCGTCCAAAATTTCACTCTCAAGATTTTTAATAACAATCATCGTGAGTGCGCGTAGTGGTTCAACTGTAGACGTCATCAGATTTTCAATATCAATTGTGTTGCCATTTTTCTCGATATTTTCGCGTAAGAGCGAGATTGCTGCGGGCCACCCAGCTGAGGCAGTGAATATGCTCCGATTTTCATCGGTCAGTTCGAGCCCTGCATTTGCGAGATAGCTTTCAATTTCCATCTCAGAGAAACGTAAATCTTCGATTGTTAATACTTTTATCGGGCCGCGAGAAGCGCAGGTTGCATAAATATTTTGAATTTCTTCTCTTCTAATCACAACAAAATGAAGATTAGATGGAAATTGTTCAATCAACTTATTTGCAATCTCGATATCAGTCTCTTCGTCGCTGCGGAGACTGTCGAGAACGTAAATGTAATTCTTCCCGGTCTTCAGAAGTTCATTTCCCCAACGTCTTACAACTTCTGTCGGACGTATTGGTTGTTCGATTTCAAACCAAGGCGCGAATTTCGGAATAATGCGCCGAGTGGCAGCAATCAACATCGCCGACATCTCATTGATCGTGTCGCCACTTGCAACTGTCAGCCAAATAACCTCAGCACTTTTATTCTGAGCCCACTCAGCAACCAGTGATGACTTTCCATACCCCCCGGGAGCGATCACCAACGTTGTGCCGGACGGATCGTTATCGAGTAAGGGGAAGAGATGTTTTCGTGAGAGGTACCCGCTCGGGAGGGTGGGAATCTGCGTACGTGTGAGGGTGATATTGAATTCCGCGTCGCTGAGCATGGGAGAAGCCTCCCGCAATCACCTCATCAATTGCGAGAAGAAATCACCCCTATTAGGGTGACAATTGGAGGTGATATCACCCCTGACGAAATTAGCCGAGCGTGGTGAAAATCGAGTCGAAGCGCTCTGGCACTGAATCAGTCATGAAAGACGAAAGTACTTAGGCAACTGCATCAAAGGCTTCGGCGAGAACGCTTAGGCCATCTTTGAGAAGTTCATCGGTGATGACAAGTGGTGGCAAGAAACGGATGACGTTTCCATAAGAACCTGCGGTGAGAATCAAGACACCCTTGCTCTGGCAATACTTGATTACCTTCGCCACCAAATCTGGATTGGGATCTTTCGTCCCTGCCTTGACCAATTCAATTGCCATCATCGCACCACGTCCGCGAATCTCACCAATCTCTGGATGCTTTGCCGCAATTGCTCTCAGTGAAGATGTGAGGATCTCTCCAAGATGGCGAGCACGTTCAACTAGCTTTTGGCTCTCGATGATTTCAATTGCAGCAAGTGATGCTGCACAAGCGATTGGATTTCCGCCGTAAGTGCCACCAAGGCCACCTACGTGTGAAGAATCCATGATCTCGGCACGAGCTGTTACTGCAGCAAGAGGAAGTCCACCTGCGATTCCCTTTGCAGTCACGACCATATCTGGCTCGACATTCTCGTCATTAACGGCGAACCAATCTCCGGTACGAGCAAAACCTGATTGCACTTCATCGGCGATAAATACAATCTTGTTCTCAGTCGCAAACTTTGAAAGACCTGGAAGGAAACCCTTGGGCGGAACAATGAATCCGCCTTCGCCAAGGATTGGCTCGATGATGATTGCTGCAACGTTATGTGCACCAATTTCTTTCTCAATCTTGGTGGTGACCATCTTGAGCGCATCTTCGGTGATAGTCGCCTGATCTCCTACCCAGCGATATGGATATGGCATCGGCATACGGTAAATCTCATTGGCAAATGGGCCGAAACCTTCCTTGTAAGGAACGTTCTTCGCAGTGAGCGCCATCGTGAGATTTGTACGGCCGTGATAAGCATGTTCAAAGACAACAATGGCAGGACGCTTTGTGTAATGGCGTGCAATCTTGATTGCGTTCTCAACTGCCTCGGCGCCTGAGTTCTGCAGAATTGATTTCTTCTTGAAATTTCCTGGTGTCAGACGATTGAGCGCTTCGCATACTTCGATGTAACCCATATAAGGCGCAGTCGTAAAGTTTGTATGTGTAAAAGCAGCAACTGCCTCTTGAACGCGCTGCACAACCAACGGCGCAGCGTTACCAACATTGACTACGCCAATACCTGCACCGAGATCGATGATGCGATTGCCGTCAATATCTTCAAGAATTGCATCTTGTGCGCGCTTAATAATGACAGGAATTGCTGTTCCCAGTCCCCCAGAAACTGCCTCTTTACGACGCTGCATTGCTGCAGTGGAAAGTGGCCCTGGAATCTCAGTGGCCAAGTGGCGTGATTGTGGGAGCTTCTCTGTCATGGGATAAGTCTAAGCCCTCACAAATGGAGCGCCAATTCAAATAGATATCGAGCGGTTAGACTTACTCCCATGAGTGACCTTCGCGACAGTGCTCCACTTCTGGATGCATATCTCTCTTACTTCGAGAGCGCTCGCACACCATTCACGATTCCGGGCCACAAGCAGAAGGCATCGCTTCTCGATGCTGGACTCGGTGCAGTCGTGGATAGCGATACACCTTTATACGGTGGGCTCGATGAAATTAAATTAACCAATCAAACGTTAAGAAAAGCTGAGAAGTTGGCTGCTGATTTATGGGGCGCCGATTATGCGCGCTTTTCAACGGGTGGATCAACACACGCAAATCAGGCAATTGTTTTAGCACTTGGTGCACCCGGAGATAAGGTCGCAATCTCACGAACCGCGCATCGTTCAATTTTGAGCGCACTTGTATTGGCAGGTCTAGAGCCAATCTGGATGTCGCCAGAAATTGATTCAGCAACAGGCGTTCCAATTGGAATCGCACTTGCCGAGTTGCAGAAGGCGCTCAGCGAAAAGCCGATTGCAGTTTTACTGACTGAACCAGGTTATCTCGGCACGATCTCTGATCTACCTGCGTTGGTTGCCGCAGCTCATGCGCAATCAGTACCTGTCATTTTCGATGCTGCATGGGGTGGCCACTTTGGATTCCATCCAGATCTACCGAAACATGCTCTTCAATTAGGGGCAGATGCTCTGATTACTAGCGTGCACAAGGCGCTTCCTGGTTATAGCGCCTCAGCCCTCTTGCTTGCGCAGGGTACCTATCTCAATCTCAATCGTATCGAACAAAGTTTTGAGACCACACATACGACATCACCTGCTGGCGCTCCCCTGGCATCAATTGATGCAGTTCGCGCACTTCTTCAAACTCGTGGCGTTGAACTATGTGCGCAACTATTAAAGAATGTTGATGAATTTAAGAAGACGGTGCAATCAGAGTTTGCCCTTCCGATTTTTCTATATGCCTCAGATTTTCCGGCTGGGAGATTTGATCCAACAAAGGTGGTGCTTCGAGTTCAGCAGCTAGGCGCATCCGGAGTTGATATCGAACGCGATCTACAAGCAGCTGGAATCCGAGTCGAGATGGCAGATCGGGACACGATAGTTTTCTTAGCGACCTTAGCTGATACAGCATCTGATTTTGAAAAGTTGGCTGATGCGCTGATTCCAATTCTCAAGCGCCACCAAGGGCAACGTCGCGAGAGCGCAACAGCGCTTAGCTGGTCGGTAACTCCACAACGTGGAATCTCGATGCGCGATGCATATTTTGCAAAGACTGTAATGGTTGGCGCTGATAAAGCTCAAGGTCGAATCTCCGCCGATCTAATTGCCCCATACCCACCAGGGGTCGCAGTTGTTGCTCCAGGAGAAATCCTTACGCCGCAAATTCTGGAGGGGCTTAAGACATCTAAAGATGCTGGTGTTCGAATTGCATATGCAACAGATTCGACGCTTGCTACTTATCGAGTAGTGGAATAACTATCTCGTTATATTGCATAAAGCCCGGTTTAAAAGGTGGGTCAAATCGACATATGCGAGTCTCATCTGAAAGAGCGATATTTTCACTAGCGGCTAATTCGCGAAGCTCTCGTACCTTTTTATCAGAAAGAGTTTGATCAGCTCTTCCACGGAAACCAAGTGCTACACACTTCTCTGCTCCTACATCGCGCAATATAACTTGCGAATCATTGGGATTAGGCATCTGACCAAATTTGCTACCCGATGGCATCACGAAGGATACGAACCATTCATGGGAATGGGATTTATCTGATTTCTGAGCGGCAATAACTGGCGCAGTCATCGCAATCTTCTCTGAATTCTTATTGCCTTTGGAGA
>CAJBMC010000048.1 GCA_903954055.1 uncultured Actinomycetes bacterium
GACCGACGTTGTTGTGCTGGCGCCGGAAGGTCGCATCTTTGTGACCGGTCCCGACGTTGTTAAGTCAGTAACTGGTGAAGATATTGATATCGCAGCTCTGGGTGGACCTGAAGCACATTCTAAGAACAGCGGTGTTGCACATGTCATTGCTCCATCAGAAGAAGTTGCTTACAGCGAGAATCAAGATCTCGTCTCTCTCTTTGCAGATCAAGGACACTTCACTCTCGATATCGACGATAGCGACTTGAGTGTTCATGTGCCGCCAGTTTCAAAACGTTCTTACGAAGTACATCCACTGATCGATGCAATTTTGGATGCAGAGGGTGAAAAACTCGAACTGCTTCCGGTATGGGCTGAAAATATGTCTACTGTAATTGGGCGTCTTGGTGGTCGCACAGTGGGTGTCGTTGCAAATAATCCCGCACATATTGGTGGCGTTCGCGATGCAGCTGCTGCGGAAAAGGCTGCACGTTTTGTCCGCACCTGTGATGCATTTGGAATACCAATGATTGTGATTGCAGATGTCACTGGATTTCTTCCTGGCCCCGGTCAAGAGTGGGAGGGCGCGGTACGACGCGGTGCAAAGTTGCTCCATGCCTTTGCTGAATCAGTTGTTCCTCGAGTAACTCTCATCACTCGACGTGCTTACGGTGGTGCCTATGTTGCTATGAATTCAAAGTCTCTTGGTGCAACGCGTACCTTCGCTTGGCCTACATCAGAGGTTTCAGTCATGGGTGCAGTTGCTGCAGTGCGTGTATTGCATCGACGTTTACTTGCAGATCTTCCTGATGAACAACGCAGTGCAATGGAGCTCGAACTCGCTGCAGAACACGATCGTGTCTCCGGTGGCATCAACACTGCAGTTGAGATTGGCGCAGTTGATGAAGTTATCGATCCAAAGCGCACTCGCACCGCTCTTGCGCAGGCGCTTGCATCCGCACCTCATCGCCGTGGAAACCACGGCAATATTCCTTTATAGCCAACCGAGTGCTGGCTTGAGGACTGCAACCCAGACATGTGGATTGTGCCCCCCAGATTTAATCTCATGATATTTAATATCGAGATTCGGATGGCTCAGTGCCAGAAACTTGCGGGTCTCTTTAATCGAATACCTATCGCCTAAACTTGCAACGAGATACATCCTCATCTTCTGCGTTAATTTCTTCTCAAATTGGTCAAGTGCATAGGCCTTCTTCGCCCAATTTTGTAGCGCGATTGGATCGGTAAGGGGAAGGGCCGGGCGGTAATAACCTGCAATTGATATCGCCTTCGAATAAAGATCAGGGTGCTTGATGCTGAGCATTGCCGAACACCACCCACCAGTTGAGAGACCAAGGAGGGACCACTTCTGAACCATTGTGCCGAGACGCTTATCAAGATAGGCGCGCATATCTGTAGATAGCCACGTCTCTGCCTTTGGCTTTCCATGTGGGAGATCCATGCACTCTAGGTCGTAATTTCCCGCAAGGTTAATCTGCGGAAATACACCGATGATTTCTCTCGTTGGATGCGATGCGTTGTAGTTCGCAATCTCTTTATCTATCTGCATCACTTTAAACCACATCACTGGTTGAGAGGGAAAGCCGGTAAGGAACTCAACGACTTGGTAGTGGGCGTAATCGAAGGCAGTTCCGGAATTCACGTGAGAGAGCGCTGACTTTGGAAGATAGAGATAAACCATATTTGAAACACCTGAAGAACGTCCCGTAATTACATCTCTAATAGCTACTGCGCCGCTGGGAAGATGGGTGCCTTTTTTGATATCGGCGCTACTAATTCTTGCCAATTGCGAATCAGTGGTTGCCACAGAAGTGTAATTTGAGCCAGATCCAAAGAGATCGCTCCAGGTTTCAAAAAAACCATTACTGCGGTTAACTGCAAGTCCGACTGATGAGATAGCGAGTACCTGACAGAGAATTATCAGAAAAAGACGTAGGAATAAATTTGGGAAGCCTTTGCGATAAATCCGCTTCCAAAAAAGCGCTGTTCCCAGAGTCAGAATTAAGGTTAGGGAAATTGCAAGAGCGAGGGTTTTAAAATCTATGAGTCCCATTAATTAACCTGCTGCTTCTGTAATTTTTTAACTTTCGCTCTCTTCAGAGGTGATTCGGGTAGGAAGGATTCAACTCTCAACACTGCAATTGCGATTTTTCCTAGTCGGCCAACGGATGGAAAGAGTAGAAAACGCGGCTCCC
>CAJBMC010000049.1 GCA_903954055.1 uncultured Actinomycetes bacterium
CACTGCTCTATCTATGTGTGGATTGCCCGGATATACCCCTTACGAACTTATCGAAGTCTTCTTTGATTCTGGTTTCGTCACCATCAACAATCATGAGGCTCTCGACATTCCTAGAGCTCTTACTAATTTGGAAGTTGCATCACTTCTGATTGGTTTACAGATTCTTCGGGACTCGATGAGCGATTCTGAAAAATCAACCGCGAAGATCGATGGCTTAATTGATCAATTACATACTCTTTCAGGGGAGTCGATAGCGGTAGATCCAAATCCAAATTTAACGTTGATTGCCCAAGCACAACGGGCGATCGCAGGTCGAAAGATGCTAGAGATCGAATACGTCGATTCGGTTAAGCGAGAGCCAACAGTGCGCAAGATCAATCCACTCTCAATTTATGTTGAGAATTCACATACATACTTAGCGAGTTTCTGTACCACCGCTCAAGGAAATCGAAATTTCAGATTCGACCGCATCGTTATGATGACCGAGGTAGAAGGTCTTGTCGAAGAAGTCTCTGCATCTTCCACCGTTGACCGTGAATTCACCGCTTCCGTGAAAGTTAGTGGGCGAAAGCGAGCAATCGCCGAGTTCCTCTCGGCGGCTGCAATCCCAGCCGACGGCCAATTCAGTTATTCAGCTTTCTCGCCCCGCTGGCTGGAGAAGGCGGCGATCTCTTTCGCTCCCGACCTCCAGATCACATCGCCTATAGAGACCAGGGCGGCTATTGCGCGTGAGATTGAAGCTACGCTCGCTCTATATCGCTCCTAGCCTCTTCCGATGCGATAGCGTTTGCCCGTACAAAGCACCAATACACAAGGAGCCAACTCAATGCCATTCCTACGCGAGCCGAGCCACATTCTTCTGCTTCTCATCGTCGTTACTGTCCTCTTTGGTGCAAAGCGTCTTCCAGATTCAGCGCGATCATTAGGCCGCTCGATGCGTATCTTCAAATCAGAGATGAAAGAGATGAAGAACGACGAGCCAGGTAGTATGCCCAAGAACGACGACGCTGCAGAGAAGTAATCTCAGATGGCGACCCCAGATGGCGGTCGCATGCCGCTTATCGAACATCTTCGCGAGCTGCGCCGTCGAGTAGTTAAATCCGCCATTGCAATTATGGTGGGATTCGTTCTTGGTTGGATCCTTTACAACCCAATCATTACCAAGCTTGCCGAACCTGTCTGTGACTTAAAGACCGCGCAAGCCACTGGGGCAACTTATTGCGGCTCTCTCTATATCAATGGAGTTCTCGGCCCGCTCAATCTTCAAATTAAAGTTGCGCTCTTAACCGGCGTAATAGTGATGGCTCCTATTTGGCTCTACCAACTCTGGGCATTTATTGCGCCCGCCCTTCACCGGAGAGAGAAGGGTTACTCAATTGCATTCTTTCTCGTAGCGACACCATTCTTTGCAGCGGGGGCAACTCTCGGGTATCTCGTCTTACCGGTTGCGATTCGTGTCCTCTTTGGATTTACGCCTAACGCTCTCTCCAACCTTGTGAAGTTCGATGATTACCTCGACTTCGTCTTGCGAGTAATTCTTCTCTTCGGAATCGCATTTGAACTCCCGGTCTTTCTCGTCACTTTTAACGCCATAGGTTTCTTAAGTGGACGGGCGATTCTCAAGCCATGGCGAATTTGGATTTTCGGCATCACCCTTTTCATCGCGGGGTTTACTCCAAGCGCTGATCCACTTTCAATGCTCTTATTAGCTGCCCCTCTAATTCTCCTTTATTTTGCCGCAGGATTGATTGCTCTACTCAACGATCGACGAAGAGAAAGAAAATCTTTTGCAAGTGATGGCTCCCTAGACGAGATTCACTCAGCATCGCCAATCGACTCAGCATCGCCAATCGAAGAGCAAGAGTAAAGACGTGGAAAATTCTTGGTTAGTTGTCATCAATCCGCACAGTGGAAATGGCGGGGGTTACGCTGCTGGACTTCGAGTGAAGGATTATCTCGATTTCAATGGTGTCACTTATGAATCACTCTCTTCATCAACGGCTGCGCAATTGGCGAAAGAACTTCGGAAGGCGCTAGCTGAGAAGAAATTTTCAGGAGTAATTGCAGTAGGTGGTGATGGGCTTGCTCATCTAGTAATGCAAGCGTGCGTTCCATTAAATATTCCTTTCGCCGTAGTTCCGGCAGGAACCGGAAACGATTTCGTGCGAGCTTTAGGATGGAATTTAGAGAAGATTGAAGATTTTCTAGCGAAGGTAATTTCAACTCCACCTAAGCCAATAGATCTAGGAAATGTGGATTCTGAATGGTTCGGAGCAATCCTCTCTACCGGGTTCGACTCCGTTGTGAACGAGAG
>CAJBMC010000050.1 GCA_903954055.1 uncultured Actinomycetes bacterium
ACGAGTGGGTTATCTCGGACCCAGGCAAGTGAAACTTCTAGCGGTGAGAAACCGAGACCTTCTGCTGCAACTGATACCGCTTCAACTATTCGGGCAGATTTCTGGTCGAGATACGGCTCTACATGCTTAATGAAATGTGGCGCTGCCGCCCGGGAATCACTCGGTATTCCGGTTCTATATTTCCCGGTGAGAACTCCACGAGCAAGCGGGGCCCAAGCAAGGAAGCCAACGTTGAGTTCATCTGCTGAAGGAAGTACTTCACTTTCAACTCCTCGATTAAGAAGAGAATACTCGTTCTGCAGTGTGACAATCGGTGCTTTCATCGAGTGAAGTTCCTGCAATGTAATCGCGCGCGACCCCTGCCAACCCGAGAAATTTGAGAGTCCAACGTAACGAGCTTTTCCCGAAGAGTATGCATAATCGAGGGCGGAGAGCGTATCTTCCAGAGGCGTAAAAGCGTCCCACCCATGTAGTTGCCAGAGATCAACATAGTCGCTGCCTAGGCGCGTCAGTGATTTATCAAGTTCGGCAATCAAAGATTGACGGGTATTACTGACTACTCGTTCACCATTTACCAGAGAAATTCCCGCTTTTGTAGCGATTACAACTTCATCGCGTTGAAAGAGGGTTCCAACCATTCCACCGATGATGCGTTCGGAGTCACCATCACCGTAGATCGGAGATGTATCGAGAAAATTTCCGCCGGCTTCGATGTAGGCGCGACATTGTTCCGCCGCCTCGTGTGTGTCGGTATCGCGACCCCAGGTCATAGTTCCAAGGCCGAGTCGGGAGATAGTTAAGCCACTCTTGCCCGCACGACGCATCTCCATGTGCGCGACCTTAGCAAGACTGTCTTGAAATAACTCGCTAACCTTCGCATAGCGTGTTGACATAGGAGAGCGAGGAAATGATTTTTATGAGCACTCTCATCTTCCTTCGCCATGGGCACTCTGCCGCCAACGCTACTGATACTTTGACAGGTCAACTTCCTGGCATCGGTCTATCTGCAACCGGAAAGAAGCAGGCAATCGAACTGATTGAACGAATCGGTAAGAATCGGATTGATTTCCTCCACATCAGTCCAATTGAGAGATGCCAGCTCACAATCGATCCATGGTTGCGTTCAAAGAATTCCTCATCGCTGACTTCATTTGAAATCCGAGATGGACTCAGTGAAATCGATTTCGGCGATTGGAGTGGTAAGAAGTTATCTGCTCTTCGAAGAAAACCGCTCTGGAAAGATGTCCAACATCGACCATCCACTGTCACATTTCCTGGGGGCGAATCCTTCAGAAAGGTTCAGAAGCGAGCAATCAGCGCTGTGGACGAGATTCTCGCAATCAAAGGAGATAAAACTCATTTGATCGTCTCTCACTCAGACACAATAAAGTTGATTCTTGCAGATTACCTCTCAATGAAACTTGACTCATTTCAAACGCTCACGATTTCACCGGCCTCATTCTCGGTAATTAGGACTCATAAGAGCTCTAAGACTTTGGTAACCATCAATAGCAAACAAAAGCTCTCTGAAATCCTGAAGTAACTTATGAGAATCTTCGAGAATATCGAACGCTTTACCGTGGGTACCGTGGGAGTGCCAGGGGAGCGAACCTTCTTCATCCAATTCAAATCAGGTAATGAATTGCTCTCAACTTCACTTGAAAAGTCACAAGTTGCCGCCATGAGTGAACGATTGCAATATATGTTGAAGGAGATTCGACAGGTTCATCCGCTCTCGCCGAGACCGCAACTACAACGTGATTCACTTCCACTAGAGAATCCGGTCTTGGACGAATTCCGAGTCGGTTCAATCGCGATCTTCTACGACGAAAAGTCCGAGCGGATTCAAATTGATTTGCGGGAGCTGAACTTCAACGATTCAGACTCTGATGACGATCTACACTCGCTCGAGAATGTCCAGATGTTTCGCCTCTTTATCACTCCAACTCAAGCCCTGATTTTTCACGATCGAGCTGAACTCATTATCGCCGCCGGTCGCCAGCCCTGTCCTTTCTGTGGCCTGCCGATTGATCCGCAGGGCCATCTCTGCGCACGTGC
>CAJBMC010000051.1 GCA_903954055.1 uncultured Actinomycetes bacterium
ATCTACGGGCCAAAATCAAAAGGGCGATGGCCAACAGCGCAGAATCTTCAAGGTCCAACTGGTCCATCTGGCAATGATGGAAAAAATGGTTCAGATGGAAAGAGCGGCGCAACAAATGTCAGCTCTGTAATTGGCGCCGTGGGTCCAGCAGGTGCTCAAGGAGAGAAAGGTGAAAAAGGCGAAGCGGGTTTACCGGGAGCAACTGGAGCTCCTGGTGCGATTGGTCCCGCCGGTCCAGCTGGTGCAACTGGCGCATCTGGTTCTTCGGGGCCCGCGGGATCGAATGGAGCAAATGGTGCACAAGGACCTGCAGGTCCGAAGGGGGAGACTGGAACGGTTGGGCCGTCAGAGGTGACGGTGATTGATATCCCTACATGGACTCTTAGCTCAGCAACTTCATTTAGTTTTACTAGTTCCTCGTCCATTGGAACATTACTTCCGGGAAACAACTACAAATTTGATCTCTATATTTTTGGGACATCGTCACTCTCAAATTTAGTTCTAGGGGCAGATGTAATTGCTCCCAATTCAACAATTATCGCTAGCTACATAAAAGCAGACGCAAGATATACCGGCTATAACGCGACAACTTTTAGATATTCCTTTTACTTCACAGGTACCGTGTCGGAGATACAAGGTCGGACGGGAATTTCAATACGGGTTATTGATGCTTATGGAGAAACCGGAGGAGGAGCACTGACCTTGAGCGGTAAGGCCTACATCACACTCGTGGGTTCGATTAAGTGATTGCACTAAGTGGAGATCTGCGAAATAGCGTAGAAATCACGCCTAAATAAGTACTGGAGCGGGTGACCGGGATCGAACCGGCACAGCCAGCTTGGAAGGCTGGAACTCTACCATTGAGCTACACCCGCGGGGTGTGGTCGTTAGCGTACAGGGTCGGTAAGGAAAGGTAAAAAATTGCTTTAGACTTCCCCCTGCGCCTTCGGGGCGTAGCGTAGTGGCTAGCGCGCCTGCTTTGGGAGCAGGAGATCGGGAGTTCGAATCTCCCCGCCCCGACCAGTATTACTTGAAGTTCTGCCGTAATCGCACGTTAATGAAATTAATGAATTGATTTTCAACTGAACAGATAACAACAGGAGTAACTTGTGAAGAGCAGCGTCGAGACACTTTCACCAACACGTGTAAAGCTTTCTGTAGAAGTTGCATTCGAAGAGCTCAGCCCATACATCGCAGATGCCTACAAGGCGCTCGCTTCACAGATTAACGTTCCAGGTTTTCGTAAGGGCAAAGTCCCTGCAGCGATGGTCGAACAGCGCGTTGGTCGTCCAGCGATTCTCGATGAGGCAATCAATGCAGCTCTACCCGAGTTTTACGGCCAGGCAGCTCGCGAGCACACACTTCTCGTCATTGGTCGTCCAGTTGTAGATATCAAAGAGTTTAAAGATAACGAGAAGCTCGATTTCACCATTGAAGTTTCAGTTCGCCCAGAGGTAACACTTCCTGACTTCTCAAAGATCACAATCACAGTTGATAATGCAGAAGTTACAGATGCAGACCTCGACGAGCAGATTGATGAACTCCGCGCACGTTTTGGCACACTCCACACTGTTGAGCGCGCAACCAAGACTGGTGATTTCGTTACCGTTGATCTCACCGCCCGCATTGATGGCGAAGAAGTCGATGGCGGCAAGGCAAATGACATTTCTTATGAAGTTGGATCAGATCGCATGATCGCTGGCCTCGATGAGGCTCTTGTTGGAATGTCTGCGGGAGATACAAAGACATTTACTTCACAGCTTGTCGGCCAGAAGGATGGTGAGAGTGGCGATGTTGAGATTCGCCTCAAGGTTGTCAAAGAGCGCGAACTTCCACCAGTTGATGACGCATTTGCAAAGCTTGCATCTGAGTTCGATACCGTCGCAGAGTTGAAGGCAGATTTCACCGAGCGCCTTACTCGCCTAAAGAAGCTCGAACAAGGTGCCCAAGCTCGCGATCTTCTCGTAGAGAAGTTGCTTGCAGATCTCACAATCGAAGTTCCAGATGATTTAGTTCTTGAAGAAGTTAATAACCATCTTGAGGGTGAAGGTCGCATGGATGATGCGGTTCACCGTGCAGAGGTTGATAAAGAGACACGCGATGGCATTAAGTCAGAGTTCCTTCTCGATTCAATCGTGAAGGCGGAAGATGTTCAGATTACTGAAGTCGAACTCACTGATTACCTAGTCCGTATGTCACAGCGTTACGGAATGGGTCCAGAGCAGTTTGCTCAGGAACTCCAGAAGGCTGGTCAGATCACACAGGTCATCGCAGAGGTAACTCGCGCGAAGGCACTCGCATCTGTTCTCGGTCGCATCTCAGTCGTCGACAAGAACGGCACAAAGATTGAACTTGAGGATCTCCGTACTCCTCAGGCTGCGGCAGTAGAAGCAGCCGCTGAATAATCTTTAGCCAATAGCGAACATCGCCTTTTCTGGCGCCTATTTCACCAATTAGGGAAGCATTTTCGCCCTGCCATTGTTAAGGTCACTACATGCAGTCGCGCCCAATCTGGTGCGTTAAGAGTCGGAAGGAAGTACCGTGGATTTTATTAACCCACAGAACAGATCAGTAGGCGATACGCCTCTAGGCCTCGGCGATCAGATTTACAGCCGACTTTTGCGCGAGCGAATCATCTTCCTTGCCGGCGAGGTTCGCGATGAGATGGCAAATGCAATCTGCGCACAGCTTCTACTTCTCTCAGCAGAAGATCCAGAGAAGGACATCTTCCTTTACATCAACTCACCAGGTGGCTCTGTTACCGCAGGTATGGCGATCTACGACACGATGCATTACATCAAGAACGATGTTGCGACAGTTGCGATGGGAATGGCTGCATCAATGGGTCAGTTCCTTCTTACTGCAGGCGCACCTGGCAAGCGTTATGCAACACCACATGCGCGCATCTTGATGCACCAGCCACTCGGTGGAATCGGTGGAACAGCGACAGATATTCGTATTCAGGCAGAGCAGATGGCAATCACAAAGCAGACGATGTCAGAGCTCAATGCAAAGCACACAGGTCAGCCGCTCGAAAAGATTATTGCTGACTCAGATCGCGACAATTGGTTCAACGCCAAGGATGCGCTCGATTATGGATTTATTGATCACATCGCAACAAATGATGGCCAAATCGCTGGAGGTAAGAAGTAATGAAGCACATCTCAGAATTCGAAGCTCGTTACGTACTTCCAACAATTGAAGAGAAGACCGCTTATGGTTTTAAGCGCCTCGACCCTTATACAAAGTTATTCGAAGAGCGCATCATCTTCTTAGGTCAGGCAATCGATGACACAGTTGCAAACGATGTGATGGCTCAGCTTTTAACTCTCGAGTCGATGGATCCAGATCGTGATATCTCGATCTACATCAACTCACCTGGCGGTTCATTTACTGCACTTACTGCTATTTATGACACGATGCAGTTCGTTCGTCCTGATATTCAGACAATCTGTTTGGGTCAGGCGGCATCAGCTGCGGCGATCATCCTCGCGGGCGGCACCAAAGGAAAGCGTTATGGCCTCGAGCACTCACGTATCTTGATTCACCAGCCTTCATCTGAAGGTGGCGGACAGGCATCAGATATCGAAATTCAGGCGCGCGAAATCATGCGTATGCGTGGACTTCTCGAAACAATGTTGTCAAAGCATTCCAATAAGTCTGTCGAAGAAATCGAAAAAGATATCGAACGCGACAAGATTCTCACCGCGGTTGAAGCAGTCGAGTACGGAATTATCGATAAGGTAATGGCTTCACGTAAGGCTAAGCCTTCCGCGTAACCACATATTAGATAGAAAGGACCGGGTGCGATGCTCAAGAAATATTTCGCACCCGGTTCTCTCTTTTCTTATAAGGCATATCGAAATCTCTGGTTCTCTTCGATCTTCACAAT
>CAJBMC010000052.1 GCA_903954055.1 uncultured Actinomycetes bacterium
ACCGGAGAGAGTTCCGCCAGCTTGCGCCATACGCTCTTTTAGGCGTGGGAAGAGTTCGTAGACCATCTCAAGATCTTGATCCATCTCTGATTTACGATCTTTGCGGAAGTACTTACCGATTTCGAGATTCTCTAGAACTGTCATACCGGGAAAAATTCCACGGCCTTCTGGAGATTGCGAGATACCAAGTGTTACGCGCTCGTGAGCAGGGACCTTAGAGATATCTTTTCCGTCGAAGAGAATCTGTCCGCCAGAGACAGCGCGAAGACCAGAGATTGTCTTAAGCGTCGTTGTCTTTCCAGCGCCATTGGCTCCAATGAGGGTAACGATCTCGCCCTCATTAACAGTGAAGCTAATGCCTTTGATCGCCTCAATTTTTCCGTACTGGACTCGCAAGTCCTTCACTTCAAGCTTCATCAGCAGGTGCTCCTAAATACGCTTCGATAACCTTTGGATCATTTTGAACTACAGATGGCAGGTCATCGGCAATCTTCTGACCGAAATCGAGTACTGCAACGCGATCAGAGATTCCCATGATGAGCGACATATCGTGCTCGATTAGCAGAACTGTGTAGCCATCATCGCGAATCTTCTTAATAACTGCTGCGAGTTCGACCTTCTCTTGCGGGTTAAATCCTGCAGCTGGTTCGTCGAGAAGAAGAAGTTCGGCACCGGTACCCATCGCGCGCGCAATCTCAAGACGACGTTGAACGCCATAAGGAAGATTGCGAGCCAATCGATCTGAGTACTCATCAATTCCGATGAAGGCCAAAATTTCGTGAGCCTTCTCGCGCGCTGCCTTCTCGGTGCGGCGGGAACGACCACTACCAAAGAGCGAACCAACCAGACCAACCTTGCTATGCACATCAGATGCGGTGATGACATTTTCTAGTGCTGTCATATCGCCCCAGAGACGAATGTTCTGGAAGGTACGCGCAATACCAGTCTGAGTGATTTCAAAACGCTTCTTACCCTTGAGTGAAGCGCCCTTAAAGAGAACCTCTCCACTTGTTGGCTGATAGACACCGGTGATCACGTTGAAGACAGTTGTCTTTCCTGCACCATTTGGACCGATGAGAGCGAGAATTTCACCCTTCTTGACCGTGAGGTTTACCGTGTTCAAGGCAGTTACTCCACCAAATTTCATGACGAGGTCTTTAATCTCGAGAAGTGACTCTGACATTACTTAACCTCCTTCGCAGATTTAGTGACGATCTTTTCGCGCTTCTTGCGTGGCAGCAATCCATCTGGTCGGAAGTTCATAATCACGACGAGAGTAATTCCGAAGACGAGTTGGCGAGCATCTGAGATGAAGCGAATTCGCTCTGGGAGGTAGGCGAGAATTACGCCTCCGAGAATTACGCCCCAGATATTTCCAATTCCACCAAAGACGATACAAGAGAGAATCAGAATCGAAATATTGAGAGTAAAGCTATCTGGTGAGATAAAGAGCGCCTTCGACGCAAAGACCACACCAGCGGCTCCGCCCACTGCAGCACCAAGTACGAATGACCAAATCTTATATTTGAGAGTGGGAACGCCCATAAGTTCGGCAGCATCCTCATCCTGACGAATCGCCTCCCAGGCGCGCCCTGGACGACGCACGGTAAGTCGACGAATCATCCAGATAACAAGCAAGATCAATACAAGTATCAACCAGTAGAAAGAGTTTGGGTGCATGATGTCGAAGGTAAGTCCGAAGACTGAAGGTGGGTGAGGAATATTTGAAATTCCATTAGGTCCACCAATTTTGATGGTGTTGACGGCGGTAATTCGAATGATCTCTCCGAAGCCCAAGGTCACAATCGCGAGGTAATCTCCACGAAGACGTAAGGTTGGAATTCCAAGGAGAACACCGGCAAGCATCGCAAGTGCGATACCGATAGGAAGAATCTCCCAGGTATTGAGATGGGTATGAGTGCCAAGGAATCCCATTGTGTAGGCACCGATAGCGAAGAAGGCTACATATCCGAGGTCGAGCATTCCAGATTTACCGACCACGATATTGAGACCAAGAGCCATCAATACATACATACCTACTGGATAAACAAGCACATCTGCATAGGAAGAGATCGGCGTATTAAGGATCGAGAAACCTGCATATGGCATCAATCCGACGAGGAAAATCGCAACGATTGAGAAGGCTGCTCGCTTCGGCTTATTCCATTTCGCCCATGCATTGGCACCGGCATCACGTAGATTTATCATAATTTAGACCCTCGTCTGCTGGACAGCTTCGCCAAATATTCCATTTGGACGGAAGAGAAGAACGATTACTAGAACGATAAAGACAGTCACTGGCTTCCACTGCGAACCAAGGACGGCAGATGCATATGTCTCAAGCAACCCAAGTGCTAGCCCACCAAAGAAGGCGCCACGGATATTTCCGATACCACCGAGAACGGCAGCGGTAAATGCTGCAAGGCCAAGGTTGAAGCCGATGTTGTACTTGGTATTTTCGTAGACGGTCTCAAAGAAGAATGCAGATGCGCCAGTCATTAAACCGCCGATAAGGAAGGTCGCAGAGATAACGCGATTGAGGTTAATACCCATGAGCTTTGCAGTCTCTTCATTCATCGAGACGGCGCGAATACCTTTTCCGAGGCGTGTGCTATTTACAAACCATTGAAGTACGAAGAACATAATCGGAGCAACGATGACCACCATCAATTGATCGACGCGAATATTGGCACCGCCGATTTCGGCGAGCGACGTCTTCGCGAGAAGTCGCGGTGATCCAACTGAGCGGGATGCTGTCAGCAAACGCATGCTCTCAGAGAGGACAATTGACATTCCGATGGCAGAGATAAGAGGTGCAAGGCGATTGGTTCCGCGGGAACGAAGTCGGCGATAGGCAATCAACTCGACGAGGAGTGCAACTACACCAGAGACGATCATTGAGACCACGAGAGCCAACGCAAGCGACCAGATAAGGGTGAAGCCATGAATCGGTTGGCTATCAGAGCCATAGCCGAGAAGATCGCGAGAGACCACTACTGTCGCGAAGGTTCCAAACATAAAGATTTCAGAGTTTGCGAAGTTGATCATTCGAAGTACGCCGTAAACCATGGTGTATCCAAGGGAGATAAGGACGTATATAAATCCTTGCGCAACTCCTGAGAAGGTCAATTGCCAGAATTGATGTATGAGCGTTTGCAAGAGGCAACTCCTAAATCATTGATTTTCAAGTGGTTCATTGTGGAGCAAGGGGCTTAACATAGCAAAGTGTCGCACTACATTGCTGTAGTGCGACACTTTGATATTGGTCTAATTAATTACTTAACCTGACCTGCAGAGATGATTACACCGTTCTTCACAAGGAAGCCGTTGATGAAGCCGGTACCTGAAACGTCACCGTTAGCATCGAACTTGATTGTGTTCTTGAAAAGACCTGTAAATGTACCTGTCTTAACACATGTTGCCATCTTTGCGCGGGTTGTTGCGCCCTTTGTGATGCAAGTAAGGAATACGTTTGTTGCATCGTAGTCTTCTACTGCATATGTACCAGGGGCTGTACCGATGACCTTTGTGAAGTCAGCAGTGATCTTTGCGCCTGCATCCTGGAATACTGCAGATGAAGCTGTAAGGCGTGCGCCTTCTGCTGCATCCTTAGCAAGTGTTACGAATCCTGGGTCATAAGTTCCGTCGCCTGAAGCGAAGATTCCCTTGTAACCAGCATCGCGAAGCTGCTTCACGAATGAAGCTGCCTGTGCGTAGTAGCCCTCGTAGATAACTACGTTTGCGTTAGCACCCTTGATCTTTGTGATGACAGCTGAAAGGTCAAGTGCAGCGTTTGTGCCGTCAACAGCATCTGCGCCAGCGAGCTTAACCTTTGAGTTTGCCTTAAGTGCAGTCTGTACGTAGCCGCTGAGGCCTACGCCGTATGAAGACTGATCGTTTACATCGTAAACAACTGGTGCTGTTACGCCCTTGATTGCATATGCTGCAAGAGCTGGACCCTGCTTGTCATCCTTTGATGGAAGACGGTGGAATACAGGACCACCAAAGTCAGATGCCACTGTTGGATCTGTCAATGTAACGCGAGTTGCTGATGGAGAGATCAATGTCAATCCAGCTGCCTTATAGAATGGGAATGACGCGATTGATGCGCCAGAGAATGCAGGACCTACGAGTCCGATAATTGCAGTGTTCTTTGCAATACCAGGAGCAACCTGGCCAGCGCCTGCTGCGCCACCCTGATCGTCAGCTTCAACGAGCTTAACCTGGATTGAACCCTTGTGAGCAGCGTTGAACTTCGCGATAGCGTACTTAACGCCAGCGATTTCATCGATACCTGTCTGTGCATTATCACCAGTCAATGGACCCTGATATGCGAGTGTGTATGTCTTTACTGCTGCATCTGCAGGAGAAACTGCAAAGCCGAGTGCTACGGTTACAACCGCAACGCCTGCTAGTACTTTCTTCTTCATGTGGAGCCTTTCCTGTTTTTATCCCGGGACAGGGAGGGGTGAAGGGTATCGGGCAGGGCGCGTGAGAGACAAGGCGATAGGTGTTAAAAACAAGCCTGCCAGGTTACTTTTTGATTACAAATGCAAACTCTTCTCACCCAGTGAGCAGATATCAGCGGTCGAGAGCGGCCTCGGGAGAGATAACAGCTTGGGCTACTTCCTTCATTGTTAAACGACGGTCCATTGCAGCTCTTTGAATCCAGGTGAAGGCCTCCGGTTCGGACAGATTGAGCGCCTTCATCAAAATTCCCTTTGCGCGATCGATAATTTTTCTAGTCTCTAATCTTTCGTGGAGATCCGCTACTTCCTCTGCCAAGGATTTCATTTGAACATGGCGACTGATTGCAATTTCAATTGCCGGAACTAGGTCGCTAATGGAAAAGGGCTTCACTACATAGGCCATCACACCAGCATCGCGCGCCCGTTCGACGAGTTCGCGCTGACTAAATGCGGTGAGCATTAAGACTGGAGCAATTGAGATGATCTTCTCTGCCGCTGAAATCCCATCGAGCACCGGCATCTTTACATCGAGAATGCAGAGGTCGGGCTTATGTTCGGTGGCAAGTGAGATTGCCTCTTCACCATTGGTTGCCTCAGCAACGACTTCATATCCGGCTTCGCGCAACATTTCGATGAGGTCCATTCGAATGAGCGCTTCATCTTCGGCGACAAGGATGCGAACCGTCATAGCAGAACCATCCTCCCCATTGAGATTCATTTCAAGAGTGCCCCGAGTCGGATTCGAACCGACACTATGCAGTGTTTGAGACTGCCCTCTCTACCGTTGGAGTACCGAGGCTATGGGCTAATCGTATTGGGAGGTAAGTAGAAAGTAAAAAGAGTAAATTTTTACGATTACTTGTAAGCGGGAACTACGCCGTTGACTGCATCGCCAACCTTGTGAACACGCATCGCATTGGTAGAACCTGGAATTCCTGGAGGTGCACCAGCGATGATCATCACGAGTTCACCTTGCTCAGCTCTTCCAGTGTCGATGAGCAACTTATCTGCCGCAAGGACCATATCGTCGGTGTGTTTGACCATTGGGAAGATGATTGGCTCGATTCCCCATGAAAGTGCAAGACGATTGTAGGTTCCAGTCTCTGGTGTGATGGCAAGAATTGGAATTCGTGAACGCAGACGAGAGATACGTCGAGCAGAGTCGCCAGATTGCGTGAAAGTAACGAGGTACTTTGTATTGAGAACTTCACCGACCTCTGCCGCCGCCTTTGTAATTGCGCCACCCTTTGTGCGAGGCGCATGATTCAACGGACGAATACGGTCGAGTCCTTGCTCTTCTGTGCGTTCGATAATACGTGCCATTGTCTCAACTGCTTCAATAGCAAAATCACCGACTGAGGTTTCACCTGAGAGCATCAGCGCATCTGCACCATCAAGCACAGCATTTGCGCAATCTGTTGCCTCAGCGCGAGTTGGGCGCGAATTAGTAATCATCGAATCGAGCATTTGGGTCGCAACGATGACTGGCTTTGCAGCATCACGAGCAAGTTCGACGCAACGCTTCTGAACCATCGGGACATCTTCAATCGGCATTTCAACGCCGAGGTCGCCACGAGCGACCATGATTCCGTCAAAGGCAGCGACGATCTCCTCGAGGTTTGCCACCGCCTGCGGCTTCTCAATCTTTGCAATCACAGGGACGCGGATACCCACCTCATCCATAATCGCGTGGACATCTTTGATATCTGCCGCATTGCGAACAAATGAGAGAGCGATGAAATCTGCGCCAGCACGGAGCCCCCAGCGAAGATCATCTGCATCTTTTTCAGACATTGCAGGCACTGAGACCGCAACACCTGGGAGATTGATTCCTTTATTGTTGCTTACAGCGCCAGGGAAGATGCACTTGGTAATGACATCATTACCTTTAACTTCAATAACTTCGACAGTAACTTTTCCATCATCAATCATGATGAAGTCGCCTGCTTTGCAATCTCCAGGAAGACCTTTATATGTGGTGCCTACGCGCTCTTTCGTGCCTGGAACTTCATCGGTGGTGATCGTGAAAATATCTCCACGAGCAAGCTCATGTGGTCCATTTTCAAAACGTGCTAAGCGAATCTTTGGACCTTGCAGGTCTACCAGGATTGCAACTGCCTTACCTGCCTCTTTGGCGGCTTCGCGGACGCGATCAAGACGGCCTTGATGCTCCTCGTACGAACCATGAGAGAGATTAAGGCGGGCCATATTCATTCCAGCTGCGATAAGTTCTCGCACCTTCTCTGGAGATTCAACAGCTGGACCCATTGTGCATACTATTTTCGCGCGGCGCATGTTCGTACCTTATCTTCTAAAAAATGGGCGGGGCTATTACTCGCTGGTTTTCAAATGTGATTTATCTGTCTCTAGACCAACAATTGGCGGGTGGTTGGCTCGATAGGTGAAGGAAGTTGACTCTCCCCCATCAAGTAACGATCTACTGCAGCTGCAGCCGAACGGCCTTCGGCAATCGCCCAGACAATGAGTGACTGACCACGACCTGCATCTCCGGCAACAAATACATCTTCCTGATTTGTTTGGAAATCATCATTGCGTTTGATATTTCCGCGCTCATCTAACTCAACTTCGAGCTGGTCGATAAGAACTGATTTCTCTGGACCAGTAAAGCCCATTGCAAGAAATGCAAAGTCCGCCTTTAGTTCGCGTTCTGTTCCGGCAATAGATTCAAACTTTCCATTGACAAATTGAGTCTCAACAATCTTGAGCGCGCGAAGGTTGCCTTCGCTATCGCCAAGAAATTCCTCAGTAGATACTCCGAAGATACGGTTATCGAGCTCTTCATGTGCGCTAGAGATGCGGAAGATCATTGGATATGTTGGCCATGGCTGTCCAGCAGGACGTTCTTCACTTGGTTGCGGCATGATTTCAAGTTGAGTGACACTTGCTGCACCTTGGCGGATTGAAGTTCCGAGGCAATCTGCACCGGTGTCGCCACCACCGAGAATAACAACATGCTTTCCGGCAACATTGATTGGCGGTGTCTCAACTTCACCCAGCGCTTGCTTATTGCCCCATGGCAAAAATTCCATTGCTTGGTAAATTCCCTTGAGTTCACGACCCTTCACTGAAAGGTCGCGCCATTGAGTCGCACCGACTGCGAGAACGACTGCGTCATAGCGAGTGCGTAACGCTGCACCAGTGATATCACTACCTACCGCTACACCTGGACGGAAGCGAGTTCCTTCTTGCTCCATCTGAGCAAGGCGACGATCGAGAATGTTCTTCTCCATTTTAAATTCTGGGATTCCGTAGCGCAGTAAGCCACCAATTTTATCGGCGCGCTCGTAGACAGCGACGGTATGACCTGCGCGAGTGAGTTGCTGGGCTGCCGCTAGACCAGCTGGACCCGAACCAATAACTGCAACCGTCTTACCGGTGAGGCGATCTGGAATCATCGGCTTTACTGCACCAAAACCAAATGCTTCTTCAATGGTGCGAAGTTCTACCTGCTTAATGGTTACAGCATCGCGATTGATACCAACTACACATGCAGTCTCACATGGAGCTGGGCAGAGGCGACCAGTGAATTCAGGAAAGTTATTGGTTGCATGCAATCTATCTAAAGCTTCAGATTTATAACCACGCCACATTAAATCGTTCCACTCTGGAATCAAATTGCCGAGTGGGCAACCGTTATGACAGAAAGGAATACCGCAATCCATGCATCGACCAGCCTGCTTCTGCAGATGTTCGAAGCTCTGTGGTTCGTAGACTTCGCGCCAATCTTTAATTCGGACATCGACGGGACGACGTTTTGGAGTCTCACGTGGAGTTGTCATAAAGCCCTTTGGATCAGCCATTTGCTGCAACCTCCATTACATATTGATCTACCGGTAATCCCTCTTTCTCTGCCCGCTCCATCGCCGCGAGAACGCGAGCAAAGTCGCGTGGCATGATGAGTGAGAATCGAGAAAGTGATGTCTCCCAATCAGCGAGAAGCGCTGCTGCAATCTCAGAACCAGTTTCGCTCTGGAAATCAAAGACCGCTTGATGTAGACGTTCGCGTTCGTTGGCAGGAACTGCAAATACATCGACCATATCTGTATTGACAAGGGCCGCATTGAGGTCAAGAACGAATGCGCGTCCACCTGACATACCTGCCGCGATGTTACGACCGGTGCGTCCGAGGATGACGACAGTTCCGCCAGTCATATATTCGAGGGCGTGATCTCCCACGCCTTCAACGACAGCAGTTGCGCCCGAGTTACGTACGCAGAAACGTTCACCAACAAGTCCGCGAATAAATATCTCGCCAGCTGTTGCACCGTAGCCGATGACATTTCCGGCAATGACGTTATCGTGAGAAGGGAATGTTGCCTTTTCATCGGGACGTACAACAACGCGTCCACCAGAGATTCCCTTACCGACATAATCGTTTGAATCACCGAAGAGTCGGATCACCATTCCCCGCGGTGTAAATGCGCCCAATGATTGGCCAGCTGAACCGTGGAGAGTGATATCAATCGTTCCCGCCGGAAGTCCCTCTGCGCCATATGTGCGAGTAATCTCTGCGCCAAGCATGGTGCCGACAGTGCGGTTGACGTTGCGAACTGGAAGGTTGATGGAAACTTTCTCTCCCTTGGTAAGAGCAGGAGCTGCTTGCTCAATCAAGGTGTTATCAAGCGCTGCCGCTAATCCGTGATCTTGTGTCGTTGTGCAGTACAACGAAGATTGAACATCTGGACGAACAAGGAGTGGAGAGAGATCTAAGCCGGCAGATTTCCAATGATCTACTGCCCGCTTCGTCTCGAGATACTCGACATGGCCGATTGCTTCTTGCAATGTCCGGAAGCCAAGCGATGCCAAGATTTCCCGAACTTCTTCTGCAATGTACTCGAAGAAGGTCTCAACAAATTCAGGCTTACCGGTAAATCGCGCACGGAGCTCTGGATTCTGCGTTGCGACACCAACTGGACATGTATCCAAGTGACATACGCGCATCATGATGCAACCAGAGACAACGAGTGGAGCAGTTGCAAATCCATACTCTTCAGCGCCGAGCAAAGCTGCGATAACGACATCGCGACCGGTCTTGAGTTGGCCATCTGCCTGTACAACAATGCGATCACGTAAACCGTTAAGGAGAAGAGTCTGTTGTGTCTCAGCAAGTCCGAGCTCCCATGGCGCTCCGGCATGCTTGAGCGATGTCAGAGGTGATGCACCTGTTCCGCCATCATGTCCAGAGATTAGAACTACATCGGCGTGCGCCTTTGATACTCCGGCAGCAACCGTTCCGACGCCAACTTCTGCAACGAGCTTGACGTGTACACGCGCATTCTTATTCGCATTCTTGAGATCGTGGATCAACTGCGCCAGATCTTCAATCGAATAAATATCGTGGTGTGGCGGCGGAGAGATTAGACCAACGCCAGGAGTTGAGTAACGTGCCTTCGCCACCCATGGATAGACCTTGTTACCTGGTAGCTGACCACCTTCACCTGGCTTTGCTCCCTGCGCAATCTTGATCTGAATATCATCTGCATTGACGAGGTAATTACTCGTCACACCGAAGCGACCAGATGCAACCTGCTTAATGGCAGAGCGCTTGGAGTCACCATTGGCAAGGGGAATGAATCGAATCGGATCTTCTCCACCTTCACCGGTATTGGACTTTGCACCGAGGCGGTTCATAGCAATTGCTAGTGTTTCGTGCACTTCTTGCGAAACAGAGCCATATGACATCGCACCAGTAGAGAATCGCTTTACGATCTCTGAAATTGGTTCGACTTCATCAATCGAAATTGGGGCACGACCATTTTCTCCGACTTTAAATTCAAAGAGACCTCGTAGCGTCATCAGCGCCTTACTTTGATCGTTTACCTTGTCGGTGTAACGCTTAAAGATGTCATAGCGCTTATTGCGAGTCGAGTGCTGTAGCGCAAATACTGTCTCCGGATTGAACAAGTGTGGTTCGCCATCGCGACGCCACTGATACTCGCCACCGACAGGAAGTTTCTTTGCACCTGGAATTTCGCCGCCCACTGGATAAGCCAAGAAGTGGCGCTTGATTGTCTCTTCTGCAATGACATCAAGATCAACTCCGCCAAGACGAGAAGTTGTTCCGACGAAGAACTCATCGACAACATCTTGTGCGATTCCGATTGCTTCAAATACTTGTGCACCGGTGTAAGAAGAGATGGTTGAGATTCCCATCTTCGACATCACCTTGAGAACTCCCTTGCCGAGCGCCTTGATAGTGTTGCGCACCGCCTTTTCCGGTGAGATTCCAGTGATAACGCCTTGGCGTACTAAATCTTCAGCAGATTCCATAACAAGGTATGGATTGACTGCAGCTGCGCCATAACCCACAAGTAGCGCTACATGGTGGACTTCACGAACATCGCCCGCTTCAACGATGAGACCAACTTGAGTACGAGTCTTCTCACGAATCAAATGGTGGTGCACCGCTGCGGTAAGCAAGAGTGACGGGATTGGACAATCTTCAGCATCGCCATCGCGATCCGAGAGCACAATGACGTGAGCGCCATCTTTAATGGCTTGTGAAACTTCGCGCTTAATCTCTTCCAGGCGATTTCGAAGAGTGTTTCCATCACCAGTAACTGGGAAGAGTCCCCGGACTACATGCGATGCGAGTTCTGGGTATTCATCATCGACGTTGATGTTAATGATCTTTGCCAGCTCATCATTATCGATCACCGGGAATGCAAGTGAGATCTGCTTACATGAATCCGGACCTGGATCGAGCAAGTTGTGCTCTGGGCCGATCGAACCACCAAGACTTGTCACCAGCTCTTCGCGAATTGCATCGAGTGGCGGATTTGTCACCTGTGCAAAAAGTTGAGTGAAGTAATCAAAGAGCAGACGTGGCTTATTCGATAGCGCAGCGATTGGGCTATCGGTTCCCATCGAACCGAGCGCCTCTCCCCCGGACTTCGCCATCGGGGCGACGATAATCTTGAGCTCTTCTTCGGTGTATCCAAAGGCCTTCTGTCGACGCACAACAGATTTGTGTGGATAGATGATGTGCTCGCGTGCTGGAAGATCAGAGAGTTTGATCATTCCATCTTTGAGCCACTGGCCATAAGGAGCTGCATCTGCGAGCTCATCTTTAATCTCATCATCTTCGATAATGCGGCCAGATTCGATATCAACGAGGAACATCTTTCCTGGTTGTAGACGTCCCTTGCGAACGATCTTCTCCGCCGGGAAATCGAGAACTCCCACCTCAGATGCGAGTACAACGAGACCATCATCGGTCACCCAATAGCGTGAAGGGCGAAGACCATTGCGGTCGAGAACTGCGCCAACTTGATGTCCATTGGTAAATGTCACACACGCTGGTCCATCCCATGGCTCCATCATTGATGCGTGGAAGGCGTAAAAATCGCGACGCTTCTGCGACATCGTTGCATGGTTCTCCCATGCCTCTGGAATCATCATCAAAACTGAATGCGGAAGCGAGCGACCGCCAAGATAGAGCAGCTCTAATACTTCATCAAAGGATGCTGAGTCAGAACCTGACATTTCAACGATAGGAAAGATGCGTTCGAGATCCTCACCGAAGAGATCGCTCTTCAGCAGCGATTCGCGTGCTCGCATCCAATTTCGATTTCCCTTGACCGTATTGATTTCGCCATTGTGAGCGATATATCGGTATGGGTGAGCAAGTGGCCATGACGGAAAAGTATTGGTAGAAAAACGTGAGTGCACGAGTGCGAGTGGAGAAACAACTCGCTCGTCACTGAGATCTGGGAAGAACTCTTCTAACTGACCAGTGGTCAACATTCCCTTGTAAACAATTGTCTGAGAAGATAAAGATGGGAAGTAGAGATCGAGTGAATGTTCTGCACGTTTGCGAAGACAGAAGGCTTTCCGGTCGAGCGCAAGGCCTGACTCACCATTCTTGCCCGCAAGAAATACCTGCACGAAATCTGGCATAACCGAAATTGCAGTCTTGCCCAGCGATGAAGAATTAATAGGAAGTGCGCGCCACCCGAGGACTGTCATTCCTTCTTCGGAAGCAATCTTTTCAATCTCGCCTTTGAGATCTTTTCCAGCTGCGATAAATGCGATTCCCGTTGCATACGCACCTTCAGCGGGAAGAGTGAAATCTACGACCGCGCGATAAAAAGCATCAGGGACACGAATAAGAATTCCAGCGCCATCTCCACTATCAGGTTCGGCACCAGATGCACCGCGGTGTTCAAGATTGCGAAGTGCAGTCAGCGCTTTATCAACGATCTCATGTGTTGCAACTTTGTTGAGGGTCGCCACCATTGCAACGCCACATGCATCATGTTCGTTTGCAGGATCGTAGAGACCCTGTGCAGTTGGGTAACTGGATTGGAGCGCCATCGTCTTTGTCCTTACTTCACGCTTTATTCATTCCAAGCGGGGACAACGATGGCCCGTCTTAAGTGACGCAAAGGGTAGCAACCGGAAGGGCGCTCTGCCTACTTAAAAAGGAGTAAAGCCGTGCCTTAAGCCGGGCCTTAAGCGACAGTAGCGTGAAAGATCTGCCCGATTCCAGCGGTGATTGCCATGCCAAGGCAGCCACCAATGAGCACGCGCAAGGTTGGAAAGAGGAGCTTTGATCCAGAGATCTTCGCCCCGACAACGCCGGCGACAATTAAGCCCGCGATAGCAAAGGCGATGATGGAATAGGAAATCTTGGTGAAGGTTGGCGCAAATACGCCAAGAAATGGAATCAGGCCACCGGTGGTGAAGGCGATAGCAGATGCAATCGAGGCCTGTACTGGACGCGCCTTCGAATGTGGGTGATGTCCGAGTTCATCACGAAGATGTGCGTTGAGCGCATCTTTCTCTGTCAACTGAACCGCAACCTCGCGAGCCAAATCTTCATCAAGGCCACGCTCTTTATAAATCTCAATCAGTTCTTCGAGTTCGCCTTCAGGATCTACCGCCAAATGTTGAATCTCTAGTTGGCGATCAGAATTTTCAATATCTGTTTGAGAACGGACCGAGATGTATTCACCCACCGCCATTGAGAGAGCGCCTGCTGCAATACCTGCAATACCGGTCGAGATAATGATGGATTTAGCATTAGTCAGTGATGCGCTAGCCGCTGCTACTCCCACCATTAATGAAGCAGTCGCAACAAGTCCATCGTTTACTCCCAGAACGGCGGCGCGAAGCCACCCAGAGCGATGGCCCTTATGCTCTAAATTGCGGATTTGTACTTCCTTCAGACCCATGGCTTACACCTTACCTTGAATGGGGAGAAAACCGACGGAAGGCTACGAGGGAAGTTGTACCGACGATGAGCGCGACAAAGACATTTATGCGAATACCAGCGATGTGGTGCGCTTCATCGATACGTAACATTTCAATCCCAAGTCGACCTACACAATATCCAAATATGTACAGGGAGAAAGTCTGTCCCGGAGCTAGCCGATGAGCGAAATGTAAAAGCAGGTATCCAACAAGCAGACACCAGAGCGATTCGTAGAGAAAGGTTGGATGAAAGGTAGAAAATTCTTGGTAGCCAAGTGGTCGTGCCCACCGTGGAATTTCGACTCCCCATGGAAGCGATGTTGGCTTTCCGAAGAGTTCGGCGTTAAACCAATTTCCCCAACGGCCTATCGCTTGGGCGAAGATGATTCCTGGTGCAAGGGCATCTGCGAAATATCTAA
>CAJBMC010000053.1 GCA_903954055.1 uncultured Actinomycetes bacterium
CTTCTTCTTCTTTATCTTCATGTGGCTTCGCGCCTCACTTCCGCGTCTGCGCTATGACCAATTCATGAAGTTCGGTTGGAAGGTTTTGATTCCAGTTTCATTAATCTGGATCATGATTGTTGCTTCACTTCGAGTGATCCAGCAGCACGGAGCATCTCGGACAATAGCCATGGCATTTGCACTCGGCGTTGTCATCATCGTGATGGCAATCTCTTCCCTGGTTGAGAAAACTAAGAAGGATTCACGGAAGCCACAGGCTGTTGGCGAAGCTCCAGATTTCCCACTTCCACAACTTCCAGGTATCTCATCATTTAACGCATCTGCCCAAGCACATACTTCAGGAGGCACCAATGAGTAATTCATTAGAACCAAAGAAGTCAGGTGCGGCAAAAGATATTAATGATGTCTCATTTGTAGAAGTGGATCAGCCAGGACCGGCATCACTGGGTAAGCAGTCGCTTGGCTTCTGGGTCACCTTCAAGACAATGTTTAAAAAGAATCTCAGTGTTCAATACCCCGATGTAAAGGCGCCGACTGAGGCTCGTTTCCACGGTCGCCATCAACTCAATCGTCATCCTGATGGTTTAGAAAAATGCATCGGGTGCGAACTCTGCGCCTGGGCATGTCCAGCAGATGCAATCTATGTTGAAGGTGGAAATAACACACCAGGAAATCAAGTTTCACCTGGTGAGCGCCATGGTGCGGTTTATCAAATTAATTATCTCCGCTGCATCTTCTGTGGTCTCTGCGTTGAAGCGTGTCCAACTCGAGCGCTGACAATGACCAATGAATATGAACTTGCAGATAGTTCCCGTGAAAAGTTGATCTTCGAGAAGGAAGATTTACTCGCACCGCTTCGCGCGGGCATGGTGATGCCACCGCACCCAATGTATCCAGGCATGGATGAAAATAATTATTACCGGGGAGAAGTAAAGTCCGCAGATCCTTCACAAGGTTCGATTCTTGGTGGAAGCGCTGTGGGGGAGGCTCAGTAATGATTATTCAGACTCCAGAGACAGTGATGTTCTGGTTCCTTGCTCCTATCGCAGTTCTTGCAGCGCTAGGAATGCTCTTGGTAAAGAAGGCAGTGCACTCTGCGCTCTTGCTTGCTTGGGTGATGATCACACTCGCAATTTTCTATATCGCAGAAGATGCGTTATTCCTCGGCATTGTTCAAATTGTTGTTTATACCGGCGCTGTCATGATGCTCTTCCTATTTATTTTGATGTTAGTTGGCGTTGATTCCTCTGATTCACTGAAAGAAACGATTCCTGGTTTGCGACCTATCTCGATTACCGCAGCAATTGGCTTCGGCGGTTTACTGACATCACTAATCGGACGCGCAACTCTTGGCCGCGATGCAGTGGGTCTCGAACAGGCAAATACTGCAGGAAATGTGCAAGCACTTGCCCGCCTACTCTTCTCAGATTACGTCTGGCCATTTGAAGTTGTGTCAGCTTTGCTCATTACTGCAGCACTTGGCGCAATGGTGCTCGCTCATCATGAACGTGCAGTTGCCCGCCCAACTCAACGAGAAAGTGCAATTGCACGTTTCCGTACGGGATCACTTGCGAGTGCCGCGGGACTTCCTGGCCCTGGCGTATTTGCTCGACATAACGCGGTTGATGTTCCTGCCCTTCTTCCAGATGGATCACCAGCACCAACATCAATCTCAGCCACTTTGAAGGCTCGTGGTGACATGCTCGAGTCAGAGCAATTCCAACTTGATGTTGTCGATACGACCGTCTTGGAGGAGAAGTAATGAATCCTTATAACTACCTCTACGTCTCAGGGCTACTCTTCACAATCGGAGCAATCGGCGTCGTCATTCGCAGAAATGCAATTGTCGTCTTCATGTGCGTCGAATTAATGCTCAATGCGGCAAATTTAGCTTTCGTAACGTTCTCACGAATTAATGGAACCCTTGATGGACAAGTAACAGCGTTCTTCACCATGGTTGTTGCCGCATGTGAAGTAGTTGTTGGTCTGGCCATTATTGTGACGATTTACCGTTCACGTCGATCAGCATCTGTAGACGATGCTAGTTTGTTGAAGCGATAGCCATGAATACCTCATCATCACTTGTATATCTGATTGCGCTCCCGCTTATTGGCGCCGCATTCTTATTACTCGGTGGTCGTCGCACAGATAAGTGGGGACACCTCTTAGCTACCGCGCTCTCTGCTGGATCATTCGCCGTCGGTCTCTATCAGCTCTCAGCGATGCTAGGTCGTTCAACGCAAGATCGTCCGGTAACTCAACACCTCTTCTCCTGGATTGCAGTCGGCAATTTCAATATCGATGCCGCTCTTCTGCTCGATCAGCTCTCTATCTGTTTTGTTCTATTGATTACTGGCGTAGGTACGCTGATTCATATCTACTCCATTTCATATATGGAACATGATGAAAATCGACGTCGCTTCTTCGCCTACCTCAACCTCTTTATCGCAGCGATGCTCTTACTGGTTCTTGGCAACTCTTATCTCAACCTATACGTTGGTTGGGAAGGCGTGGGCCTTGCCTCTTACCTCCTTATTGGATTCTGGAATCAGAAGCCGGCTTATGCCACTGCATCAAAGAAGGCATTCATCATGAACCGCGTTGGCGATATGGGACTTTC
>CAJBMC010000054.1 GCA_903954055.1 uncultured Actinomycetes bacterium
ATCAGTTGCGGTCTATGTTGTTGGTATCGCCTCCATTATTTTGCTCACCGGTTATTCCGGACAAGTTTCATTAGGACAAGGTGCATTGTTAGGAGTAGGTGGTTATGCGGCGGCGCTCGCGCGAATCCATTGGCATGCATCAATCCCATTAACATTTGCAATTGCAATTCTCGCCGCTGCCGCCGCTGGTGCATTGTTAGGACTTGCAGCTGCGAGATTATCTGGTCCGTATTTGGCAGGAACAACTCTCGCACTAGCTATTGGATTACCGTCACTTGCAAATCAATTTCCACTTCTCGGTGGCGAACAAGGTTTACTTTATGATGTTGGACTTCCGCCGAAATCTTTAGGTGAGGGCTTTACTCAATACAAGTGGTACTTCTGGATTGCAGCGAGTACAACGCTGATCATTATCTTTTGGTTACAAAACGTTATGAGATCGCGCTATGGCCGTACATGGAAGGCAATTCGCGGTAGCGATGTAGCTGCAGAGCTCGCAGGAATCAATATTGCACGCACAAAAGTCCTTGCATTCACCCTGAGCGCAGGCGTTGCCGGGCTCTCTGGCGCATTATTAGCGATGACAATCGGCACCGTATCGCCGAGCGCATATCCACTATCGCTCTCATTTTCTTTGCTGACAGGCGCCGTTTTGTCTGGCGTAACTACCCTCGGAGGGGCCATTATTGGCTCGGTGACTCTTGTAGCCATCCCTGAAGTTGTAGGTTCAATCGTCAATCGATTGGGCGCAAGCGATGGGATAGCCACAAATCTCCCTTCACTCCTCGTCGGAGCGTTGCTGATTGTGACAGTGATTCTCCTACCCAATGGACCTGTCGAACAGTTGCGAGGTCGACGAAAGAGTTAAAGGAGTGAGTCTCTCTATCCCGTAAGGGCCCTCAATGGAAGGAAAGAGATGAAATCTTTACATCGTCGTAAGCTGATCTCAGCGAGTGCGATACTCGCAGTTACTGCACTTACAGCTACAGCAGTACCTGCAAATGCTTTCTCACCAAAGTCAGAAGTTGGTGTAAGCCAGACAGAAATTAAGTTGGGAATTACTCTCCCAATGACCGGAGTTGCTTCTCCCGGATATAACAAGGTACCTGCCGCAATGAAGGCCTACTTTGATTATGTAAATGCGAACGGTGGCGTAAATGGACGCAAGGTCACCTTGGTTGTTAAGGATGATGGATACGTCCCAACACAGGCTGTCGCAAAGACAAATGAACTCATCCTTAAGGATCGCGTTCTCGCACTTGTAGCTCCATTGGGCACAGCAAATAACAAGGCAGTTGCAGCATCAGTTAACCCTGGTAGCCGCGGCGTTCCAGTTCTCTTCGTTAACACTGGTTTCAGTGGTTTTGCGGATTCAAAGAAGTTCCCAACAACGTATCCAATCTTGCCTTCATATGTAATGGAAGCAAAGATTATGGCTGAGTACATCAAGGATAACTTTGCTGGAAAGACAATTGGTCTTCTCTATCAGGATGACGACTTCGGAACAGATGCGCTTGCAGGCTTTAAGTCAGCTGGCGTGAAATTCGCAGCAACAGTCGGATATGCATCAGGCTCACAGAGCGCAACAACTGGTCCAGGTTGGATCACTAAGTTGAAGGCTGCTAACTGTGATGTTGTTATTCTCTTCGGCGTCTCTAGCGCAACAGCAGTTGCTCTCGGTACAGCTGCAGCGATGAAGTACGCACCACAGTGGATCCTTGGATCTGTTGGTGGCGATGCGACAACAATTAAGGCAGCGGGTGTTCCAGCGGGCGTTCTCTATAACGCTGTTGGCGCTTCATTCTTGCCAGCAACAACAGATGCAACAGATGAGTACGTTTCACTCTTCTCAGGTATCTATGCAAAGGCAGTTCCAGGATCAGCATTTGATAACAATGTGCTTCTCGGAATGAATACCGCTTTCGTAACAGTTCAGGCGCTCAAGGCGGCAGGTGCAAACCCAACACGTAAGTCATTGCTCGATGCAATTGCTGCAAAGGGTTCAACATTTGCATCAGCTGGACTCTTGCCTCTTAACTACTCTGCAACTAGCCACGTTGGATACAACGGTTACTGGTTCGGAAAGTACTCACCAACTGGAGATCTCAAGCCTGTCGGTGGCACTTACACCCTCTACACAACCGATTCCGGTACAGGCGCTGTTGTGAAGTCAACATACAAGCGCCCAGCAATGCCAGCGAAAGGATTACCTAACTAATGAGAATCTCTCATAAGTCACGTTTCACAACTCTCGTAGGTGCTGCAGCACTCGTTGCTGCATCGCTCACAATGGTTCCAGCACATGCTGCTGCAACTGGTCCACTCTGTGATGGAAAAGTTCCAGTGCAGACTTGTGGTGGAACAACTGCTGATGGTGCACCGTATGCAATGCAGGTTCCAGCAAACTTCAACGGAACAGTACTTCTCTACTCACACGGTTACCGTCCAAATGTTGCTGTTCCTGTAGGTATCCCTGGTTACGGCGGATACACAGTTGCAAATACACCTGAGACAGCGCCAGGACAATCAGATAAGAACATGTCTCCAACTACAACGCTTCTCACACAGGGATATGCGTTGATGGGTTCTGGTTTCTCTCGTCAGGGATGGAACATTGATGCAGCACTTGCAACAAATGTCGAGCTCATCGATACCTTCAAGAAGAAGTTCACAACAACAAAGCACGTCGTTGCATGGGGACAATCACTTGGCGGAATCATCACTCAGGCACTTGCTGAGAAGTACCCAACTCTGATCGATGCTGCTGCACCTTTGTGTATGGCAGATAACGTCAACGCCGAACTCACAATGGCTGGCGATTTCCTATGGGGATTCAAAGTCCTCTTCAACCCAGCGATTAAGGGTGGAAATTACTCTGCTGGAACAGCTGGCTATGTCGAAGCAATGACAGATCTCAAGTTGTTCTTTACAACCTTGGCTGAAGTTCAAGCTGGTATTACTCAGGTTGATCCAACAAAGTCATGGCCATCAACATCATCTGCAACCGGTAAGGCACTTGCAGCTGCAGGAGTTCCTGTTCGCTCAGCGCTCTTGCTCCTTGGTTTGATGTCAGGTGTTTCAACTCAGTCACCAAGCTTCGACTCAGTCGCAGGCCCTGACGGAGCTTTGAAGACTACTTTCCCATTAGCTGTCAGCCCAGCGCTAGCAGTTCTTGAGAACGGTGCAAATGCCGGCGCGCTTGCAATCCTTGCCATCAGCGATGTTGAGGCTCAGGCAGGCGGAGCAGTATTTGATAACACAAAGACAGATTACTCAGCACGTGTTGCTGACTCTTCAGTGATCTTCAATGCTGCGCTATCAGGTAACACTGCAATCACTGCAATGCTCGGCGCACTTTCACCAGCGAATCCAGGTGCACCACGTGCAGTTGGAAACCCTGATGCGATTGCAAAGATGAATGCATTGACTCAGACAACTGGAAAGATCAACGTACCAAGCATCTATATGGTTGGCGTCTCTGATCCAATTACACCTGCAGGTGCTACTCAGCGCATCGTTGATAAGTATGCAGAGCAGTATGCAGCGGCAAAGGCTGCTGCAGCTAAGGCTTCATACAACGGTGGCACATATGTTGCACCTAAGAGCAAGGTTCTTGCGATTTGGTCAGTAACACCAAAGACATGGACAAAGTTTGATGCAGCTGGACTACCAATTGCACAGGCAAAAACTCCAGGTACAGGTCACTGCACATTCACAACAGCCAACTACCTCACCGTCTCTAAGTTCTTAGTTGATGCAGCTTCTTCAGGCTCAATCAACTGGGATGCAGCAGGACGTCGAGCAGTACGCGCATCGAAGGGTCTCCTTGTAGATCCAAACTTCCATGCACCACTGCTTAAGTACTACGGCGAATAAGCCCTAATACTCACGCGAAGGCCCCGTACTTAACTGTGCGGGGCCTTCCGCATTCTCTGATTAAGCGATGGTTCTAATACTCTTAAGCCACTATGACCGTGCATCAGATTGCGAGCCCCGAGGCGATGTTCGAACTCGGCAAGCGCATCGGAGCCCTCTGTTCGGCAGGTGATCTCATTCTTCTCAACGGCCCGTTAGGTGCCGGCAAGACCGTCTTGGTACAAGGAATCGGTTCGGCTCTTGGAATCGACGATGTCACGTCACCGACCTTTGTCATCTCTCGAATTCATAAGGCGCCACTTCCATTGATTCACGTTGATGTCTATCGCTTACTTGAAGCAGGTAAGGCTTCGCTCTACCTCGATGATTTAGATTTAGATTCACCGCGCGAGGCGGCGGTCACCGTTATCGAATGGGGCGGTGAAGAATCCGCTCGACTCGGCGAAGATCGGTTAGAGATCACGATTGACCGTAGCGAAGAGGTGCGGGCAGTGACGATTAACGCCATCGGCAATCGTTGGGCAGGTCTCGCGCTATGACGATTTCACTGGCGATAGATACCTCAACCGCTCGAACGATCGTTGGTTTAGTAGATAACGGAAAAGTTTTATTTGAATCCTTCACCGAAGGCGCTACCGACCACGGCCGCGCAGTTTCTGAGTTAGTGGCGCAGGCTCTTGACGGAAATCCACAACCGGAGCAAGTTGTCGTGGGCATGGGTCCTGGCCCTTTTACCGGACTTCGCGTCGGCATCGCATTTGCCCGCACCTTTGCACTTGCACGACAGATACCTGTCATCGGAATCTGTTCGCTCGATGCGATCGAGATTGATCAAGATTCTTACACCGTTGCAATTGATGCTCGCCGTAAAGAAATTTACTGGGCTAAGTACGCCGGCGGTGTGCGGATTGCCGGACCTGCTGTAAATAAGCCTGATGAAGTTACTGATTTTATTATTGATCGCTATCCATCGGTATTAAAACTGAATGAACTATCTCAAAGTCAGAATGAGTCAGAGCCCTTTTATCTTCGTCGCCCAGATGCAGTACCGACAGCAGAGCGCAGATGATTACCTACCGCCAACCGATTGCCTTGGATATTCCAGTTCTCGTCTCATACGAGAAAGAGCTCTTTCCGTATTCACCGTGGAGTAGTTCGCAATTTAAAGAAGAGTTTGCCGGAATCCCCACAACTCGCTTCATGTCAGTTGCAGAAGATGGCAACACCATCATTGGGTATTGCGGAGTTTTCTTGCCGGCCCCAGGCGTTGAAGCTGACATCCTTACCGTCGCCGTCTTGCCGGCATATCGCCGCCAAGGTATTGCACGAGAATTTATGCGACAGATTGAAGCTTGGGCAGCTGAGCGCAAAGCACGAGCAATGATGTTAGAGGTGGAGATCTCTAACGAATCCGCCATTAAATTATATGAATCGCTCGGCTATCTGAAGATATCTGTGCGTATGGATTATTACGGCCCAGGACAAGATGCACATGTGATGCGTAAGGAGTTCTCATGAGCGAACCCTTAGTTCTTGGTATTGAAACCTCATGTGATGAGACTGCAATCGGCATTGTTCGAGGCCGAAAGCTCCTTGCAAATGAGATTGCATCGAGCGTTGAAGAACATGCGCGCTTTGGCGGCGTAGTCCCCGAGATCGCATCGCGCGCACATCTTGAGGCGATTTTGCCAAGTATTGAACGCGCAGTTAAGGAAGCCAAGATTTCTTTAAGAGATCTCGATGCAATCGCCGTAACAGCAGGACCTGGATTAGTGGGTGCGCTACTTGTGGGCACCGCATCTGCATCAGGTTTAGCGCATGGACTTGGTCTACCGTTGTACGGAGTCAATCACTTAGCGGCCCACGTCTCCGTGGATTATCTGACTCATGATCTACCAACAGATCCGACGATTGCGCTGCTTGTGAGCGGCGGCCACTCATCGCTCTTGCAGGTCGATGACATCACTGGATCTATTACAAAGCTCGGTGCCACAATTGATGATGCAGCGGGTGAAGCCTTTGACAAAATTGCTCGTATTCTCGATTTAGGATTTCCTGGCGGTCCAGCTATCGACAGAGAAGCGCGCAATGGAAATCCAATTGCAATTGATTTTCCACGCGGCCTGACAACTTCGAACGATTGGGCAACACGTCCATATGATTTTTCATTTTCGGGACTTAAGACTGCAGTAGCTCGCTACATCGAACAGAGACCCACGCACCTTCGCGCAGATGTTGCTGCATCTTTCCAAGAGGCAGTTGTCGATGTGCTCCTTCTCAAAGCAATTGCTGCCTGCAGGTCATCGGGAATTGATTCGCTGGTAATTGCCGGGGGAGTAGCGGCAAATTCTCGCCTCCGCGAAGTCGCCACCGAAAGATGTGCCAAGGCTGGGATCCAACTTCGGATTCCAACCCCCGGGCTCTGCACCGACAATGGTGCGATGGTCGCCGCCCTCGGATCGTTGATGGTCTCTGCCGGCCGCCCCGCCACTCAAGGGGCTTTCGATGCTGATTCCAGCCTGCCGGTGGAGCGCGTCAGCCTCATCTAGCCTCAACTAGCTTTCTCGAGGTCGATTTGCTGACGGGAATAAGCCCCCCTAGGCTTGGCGTTAGCACTCTCGGGTCGACACTGCTAAAAGGCAGTGGCCCCGTAAGTAAAGAACTCAATACCGAATACCTATTTACCTATTAGAGGAGATACAGAAATGGCACTACGGCCACTAGAAGATCGCATCGTCGTTAAGGCGAATGAGGCAGAGACAACTACAGCTTCAGGTCTTGTTATCCCTGATACAGCTAAAGAGAAGCCACAGGAAGGAACAGTCGTTGCAGTAGGCCCAGGTCGCTTCGATGATGGCGTTCGCGTTCCGATGGATGTCAAAGTTGGCGATGTCGTTCTTTACAGCAAGTATGGAGGAACAGAAGTGAAGTCAGGCAATGACGAACTTCTCGTACTTTCAGCTCGCGACATTCTCGCAATCGTCGAGAAGTAAGGGTCGCTGACACGATGGGAAAGCAACTTCAATTCGACGAGACTGCTCGTCGCTCAATGGAACGCGGCGTCAACATTCTTGCTGACACCGTCAAGGTAACGCTCGGCCCTAAGGGACGTAACGTCGTTATCTCAAAGAGCTTTGGTGCACCGTTGATTACCAATGACGGCGTCACGATCGCAAAAGAAATCGAACTTTCAGACCCAGTCGAGAACATGGGTGCTCAGCTCGTTAAGGAAGTCGCAACAAAGACCAACGATGTTGCCGGTGACGGAACAACAACAGCGACTGTCCTTGCACAGGCGATGGTGAAGGAAGGTCTTCGCAACCTTGCTGCTGGCGCACAGCCAATGGATCTCAAGATTGGCATCGAAGCAGCAGTTGCTGCAGTATCTGCTCGTCTTCGCGAGAATGCATCAGTTGTTGCAGATAAGGCAGAGATTGCCGATGTTGCAACTATCTCGGCTCAGGATCGCGCAATCGGAGACCTCATCGCAGAGGCGATGGATAAGGTCGGAAAAGATGGCGTTATCACTGTAGAAGAGGCATCAACAACTGCGCTCGAGCTCGAATTCGCAGAAGGCATGCAGTTCGATAAGGGCTATATCTCTCCTTACTTCGTAACCGATCAAGATCGTATGGAAGCAATCCTTGATGATGCTTACATCCTCATCTCAGCGGGAAAGATTTCAGCGCTCGCTGAACTTCTGCCAATCCTCGAGAAGGTTTCACAGGCAGGTAAGCCACTTCTTATTATCGCTGAAGATGTAGAGGGAGAAGCGCTCTCAACTTTGGTTGTAAACCGTATGCGCGGAGTATTTACATCAGCTGCTGTTAAGGCACCAGGTTTTGGAGATCGTCGCAAGGCGATGCTTCAGGACATCGCAGTCCTAACTGGTGGCCAGGTCATCTCAGCAGAGATCGGCATGAAGCTTGATGCAGTCCAGTTGACTGATCTCGGTCGCGCACGTCGCGTAGTCATCACCAAGGATGCAACAACAATCGTTGATGGTGCCGGAGATGCAAAGGTCGTAGAAGGTCGCGTTCAAGAGCTTCGCAATGAGATTGCAAACTCAGATTCAGATTGGGATCGCGAGAAGCTACAAGAGCGCGTTGCAAAGCTAGCCGGTGGCGTCTGCGTCATCAAGGTTGGTGCGCATACTGAAGTTGAACTCAAGGAGAAGAAGCACCGCCTGGAAGATGCAATCTCAGCAACACGTGCAGCAGTAGAAGAAGGAATCGTTATTGGTGGCGGTGCAGCACTTGTGCATGCAGCTGATGCGCTCAACGATAACCTCGGCTTCACTGGCGATAAGGCTGTTGGCGTTGCGCTTGTGCGCAAGGCATGCGATGAGCCACTTCGTTGGATTGCAGAGAATGCAGGACTTGAGGGCTACGTTGTAGTTGCCAAGGTTCGCGCACTTCCAGCAAATGAAGGCTTCAATGCAGCAACTGATATCTACGGCGACTTGCGCAAGGATGGCGTTATCGATCCAGTGAAGGTCACTCGTTCAGCTCTAGCCAATGCGGCTTCAATCGCAGCGATGTTTATTACAACTGAAGCCGTTGTATTTGAACGCCCAGCAGGCGAAGAAGCAGAGGCAGCTGGCCACGGACACTCACATGGACCTGGCGGACATAGCCACTAATCAGTAAATTCTCAGAAATGAATGATAGCCCTCGACTGTAACAAGTCGGGGGCTTTTTCTCACCCAAATTCGCTCACCCTTCTAATTTTGTCCCCTATCCTTACTACTTATAGGTGATGCTGTGGGGTTACCCCCTTATGGTTTGAGTGAGAGCAGGGCGAAGTGTC
>CAJBMC010000055.1 GCA_903954055.1 uncultured Actinomycetes bacterium
CGTGAAGGTCTTCGGTCGTCGCCAACAAGCGATCAAAGATTTCAAGAACCTTAATTCAAAGCTCTACGAATCAAGTTTTAAAGCCCAATTTATCTCCGGCATCATCCAACCTGTTACTCAATTAGTCTCGAACCTTATTTACGTCGCCATTGCAGTACTTGGCGGCTATCGCGTCGCAACAGGTGCAATGAGCCTTGGCGATGTCCAAGCATTTATCTCGTACTCTCGCCAATTCGGAATGCCATTGGCTCAAATTGCTGGCCTCATGAACACCGTGCAATCTGGTGTGGCATCAGCAGAGCGCCTCTTCGAACTTCTCGACGCGACTGAAGAAGAGCCAGATCTCAAAGATTCGATTCCGATGGGTCGCGCGAAGGGTGAGGTTATCTTTAAGGATGTTTCATTCCGTTACGTGAATGATCAACCGCTGATCGAAAACTTTAACCTCACTGTCAAACCTGGACAGACTGTCGCGATTGTTGGTCCAACGGGCGCAGGTAAGACAACTCTCGTTAACTTAATCATGCGTTTCTATGAAATCGATGGCGGAACTATCACGCTCGATGGCTTCGATACGAAGAAGTTGACTCGCGATGATTTACGCCGCCAATTTGGAATGGTCTTGCAAGAGACCTGGCTCTTTAGTGGATCCATGCGCGAGAACATCGCCTTTGGTTCAACAAATGTCACAGATGAACAGATCGCAGAGGCAGCATCGGCTGCAAATATTGATCACTTTATTCGCTCACTTCCCAAGGGCTTTGATTCATTACTCACCGATGACAACTCAACAGTCTCAAACGGCGAACGCCAACTATTGACAATTGCGCGTGCATTTATGGCAGACCCAGCAATTTTGATTCTCGATGAAGCGACATCATCTGTTGATACTCGCACTGAAGTCTTGGTTCAACAGGCGATGGCGAAACTTCGTGCGGGTCGAACCAGCTTTGTCATTGCACATCGCCTCTCCACTATTCGCGATGCCGATGTCATCTTGGTGATGGATAAGGGTGCACTTATTGAGCAGGGGTCCCATCACGATTTAATGGCGGCAAAGGGCTTCTATTATGACCTCTACGCCAGCCAGTTCTCCGCCAGCATCGCGGAATAGCGTCCTTTGTAAATCTGACCATTTTTCGCGACATTTCGGGGCTCTGGCTTGCTCTGCCCAGCATGGTTAGGGCTAAACTCACGGTCTATTCGCGGGTGACCCTCTGGGTGATCCATGCCGGTGGTTACAGATATTAGGAGTACTAAGTGATTCGTCTTTCTTCTCGCAGCGGTCGTAATTTTGCAAAGCTGACTTTGGTCGGCCTATTGATGACTCTGCTACAAGTTATTCCAACTGCAAGTTGGGTTGTTTCACCAGCCCATGCAGGTGATGGCTGGGGGCAATCGAATTATCACGAGACACAAACTTCTAGCCCGGCACCAGCAGGTACCTTCGCAGCCGGCGCAGGTGGAGATGGTTGGGGAATTTCCGTATATGGCGGAAAGGTTTACA
>CAJBMC010000056.1 GCA_903954055.1 uncultured Actinomycetes bacterium
AGGGGAGTACCCCAATATCGATTACGCGAAAGCGCCCAATCAATATTGTTAGTCAGCCAATCTCCATAGCGACCAGTTTTGATCGTCTCTGGATACCAATTTGTCTTCTCGTTTTCGCGAAGCAGCGCATCCTTAATAGAAGTTGTGCGGATGTACCAAGAAGGTTGTGCGTAATAGCTAAGTGCAGTGTGGCAGCGCCAGCAGTGAGGATATGAGTGCTCATATGGCTGATGTTTATAGAGAGCGCCACTTGCTTTGAGCTCTTTCACTAAAGGCTTATCAGCCTCCTTGAAGAAGAGACCTCCCACAACTGGAACATCTGCGAGGAAGTGGCCATCTGCTGCAACCGGGTTTACGACCGGCAGCCCGTAAGCTCGACAGACCTGTAAATCGTCGGCACCAAATGCAGGTGCTTGATGGACAAGTCCAGTTCCATCTTCAGTTGTTACATATGTTGCAAGTACAACAAAGTGAGAGTTTGGAATGTCGAGGTAATCAAAAGGTCGCTTATAGGTAATGCGTTCGAGCTCTGAACCCTTGAAGCGCTTGAGAATTTCATGTTCGCCGGCGACCGAGGTTAAGAGCGCCTCGGCAACTACAAGTACCTCAGAGTTTTCATCTACCGTGGTTCGAACTGCGACATAATCAACATCAGGGTGTGCAGCGACTGCGGTATTTGAAACGAGAGTCCACGGTGTTGTCGTCCAGACCAGAAGTGATGCCTTGATTTCAGCAAGCTCTCCACTGGTAATGGGAAAGCGAACAAATACAGATGGATCAACGACCGTCTCGTATCCCTGAGCTAATTCATGATCTGAGAGCCCGGTGCCGCAGCGAGGACAGTAAGGTGCGACGCGATGATCTTGTACGAGCAGACCCTTCTTCCAAATTTCAGAGAGCGACCACCAGACAGATTCGACGTACTCAGGCGCCATCGTCCAGTAGGCCTGATCGAAATCAACCCAGAAACCCATTCGCTCAGTCATCTTTGCAAATGCATCAACGTGGCGCGTTACCGATGTCTTACATTTTTCATTAAATTCTGCGATGCCGAATTTTTCAAAATCGCCCTTGCCGGAGAAACCAAGTTCTTTCTCGACTGCAATTTCAACTGGTAATCCGTGGCAATCCCATCCCGCTTTACGTGAGACGTACTTACCCTTCATTGTTTGGTAGCGAGGGAAGACATCTTTAAATACGCGCGCTTCAATGTGGTGAGTACCTGGCATACCGTTTGCAGTAGGTGGGCCTTCATAGAATGTCCATGGCTCTGCGCCACGGCGAGCCTCGAGGCTCTTCTCAAAAATATTTTCGCGATTCCAAAAATCAAGAATGGAGTGCTCCATCGCAGGTAAATCAATCTGCGGTGCAATTGCATTGAACTTCTGTGAATCGGTCACTGCTCATCTCCATCTCATTAGCGTCGAGCTTTGAATTCAGCTCTTGAACTATGGAGGGACGAGCCGGAGCTCGCGGTACCACCCGCCTTGCAACCTTCAAAGTAGTACGCCACTTTGTAGATCGCCACTTTCTTCTCATCTCACGGCCAGTTCTACCTCTCGCCCTACCAAGGTAGGGGAGCCTCTTCTGACTAGCTCAGAGGTGATCGCCTCTTCATCGCTAACTTCGTGTGAATCTTCCTGTGAATCTATGCGTGAGTCTAAACCATCGCCACGCTCTGACTGACTCGAGCGCGTGGCGCAGTTGGCGAGCGGGGTGAATTGGGCATAAGGTGCGCGGCGTGTCAGCAAAGAAAATCGCCCAGAAGCTCCTGAAGAAGGCAGCCCCTGCAAAGAAGGCTGCTCCGGCGAAGAAGGTTGCTGCAAAGAAGGCGGCCCCAGTTAAGAAAGCTCCCGCTAAGAAAGTTGCAGCTAAGAAAGTTGCAGCTAAGAAGGCAGCTCCCGTCAAGAAAGCAGCAGCGAAGAAAGCGGTAGCAAAGAAGGCGGTAGCGAAGAAAGCTCCGAGCCGCCCATTCCCATCAAAGGTAGGCAAGACCACTCTTACCGTCGATGAGAAATCTCAGACAGTTTCCGTTGCAACTGTTGTTGCACCAACTGCCGCGCCAGTTGTTGAAGAGCGTCGCTTAGTAATGCCACCTCCACCACGTCCGGTAAAGAGTGGAAAGAAGGTTGCACCGCTGAAGCCACTGAAGGCGGCGCCGACTCCGGTAACTGCTGCCGAAGGTGAAGCTGCATGGTCTGCCGCTGAATTAAAAACTATTCGTGCCGAACTCGCTAAAGATCTCGTTCGTCTGCAGGCAGAGCTCGCCTCTGTTGAAGCTGAGATGGATGAACTCATCGCCGATGCTGGTGATGGCGCTGGTGATGATCAGGCAGATTCTGGTACCAAGACCTTCGAACGTGAACACGAAATGTCATTGGTGATTAATGCGCGAGATATGGTTCTTCAAACCGAGCGCGCACTCAGCCGAATCGACAATAAGACATATGGAAATTGTGAAGTCTGCGGTTCGCCAATCGGTAAGGCTCGCCTCCAAGTATTTCCACGCGCAACTCTCTGCATGATTTGTAAGCAGAAAGAAGAGCGGCGCTAAAGTGCGCCGAACTTCACTCGTACAGCGCCTCTTCTCTCTCGCCTGCTTTATCTGGGCAATTGATTTTCTCTCAAAGAATTGGGCGATATCTCATCTCTCCTCATCGCCGCGAAAAATCATCGGCTCATTTCTTCAATTGACCTTACTTCGCAATCCAGGTGCCGCCTTTAGCGTCGCGACAGGTTTCACCATCGTCTTCACCTCTCTCTCCATCGCCGTGGCAATCTTCATCACGCGATATGCAGCGCGCATCTCTGCACCATCGTGGGCAGTCGTTGCCGGTCTAGTACTCGGTGGCGTACTCGGTAATCTCACCGATCGAATCTTTCGCGAGCCAGGCTTTCTCTATGGCCATGTAATTGATTGGATCGAACTCCCACATTGGCCAGTTTTTAATCTCGCAGATTCTTCGATTTTTATCGCAGCCGGTATCGCTATCCTTCTCACAGCGCGAAATATCTCCCCCATGCAGAAGTCAGGAATCAATGAATAGAGAGCACCGCACGTTGATCGTCCCAGAGGGCGTTGCTGGTGAACGTATCGATAGCGCACTTACTCGCGTCCTTGGCCTATCTCGCACCTCAATCGTCAAACTCCTAGAAGATGGCGATATTCGAAGCGGCGGTAAGACCCTCTCTAAATCAGAGCGGGTGGTTGCAGGCCAGACTCTCGATGTGTTGATGCCGGAGGAGATAGATGCCGATGCAATTCCACTCACTCCGCTCGCTGGATTAACAGTTGTCTATAACGATGAAGAGATTGTCGTCGTTGATAAGCCAGTAGGTTGCGCAGCACATCCTGCGCCCGGGTGGACCGGTCCGACAGTTATCGGCGCACTCTTATCTGCGGGTTACACAATTTCGACAAGTGGACCAGCCGAACGTGCCGGAATTGTTCATCGCCTCGATGCCGGAACAAGTGGATTGATGATTGTTGCCAAGACTGATCGCGCATATCTCAAATTAAAAGATATGTTCCGTGATCACGATATCGAAAAGACATATCACGCACTTGTGCAAGGGCACATGGATCCTGCTGAAGGAACAATCGATGCACCGATAGATCGTCATCCCACACAAGATCATCGCTTCGCAGTTGTGGCAGATGGAAAAGAGAGCATCACGCATTACGAAGTAATCGAGTATTACCGTTCAGTCTCGATGGTTAAGGTAGAACTGGAGACCGGTCGCACCCACCAGATTCGAGTCCACTTCTCAGCCCTTGGCCATCCATTGGTAGGAGATACGACCTATGGCGCTGATCCGGTTTTAGGAAAGTCACTTGCAATGCGTCGCCCTTGGCTCCATGCGCTCGAGCTTCGTTTTAACCATCCCATAAGTGGAGAGCCACTTGTTCTCAGCGCTCCATATCCACCTGACCTTCAGGCTTCGCTGGCGTTGCTATCGGAGGCAGTTCTTCCCTAAAGAGATACTCTTGCGCCACCATGTCATCTGAAGATTTTTCAGCTTCACGGGCATCGACGCAAGACTCATTTGTACATCTCCATGTACATACTGAGTACTCGATGCTCGACGGTGCTGCGCGCGTTGGAGATCTCGTAAAAGAGGTTGCCCGCCAGGAGATGCCGGCGATTGCAATGACAGATCATGGAAATGTTTTTGGCGCCTTTGATTTCTATAAGCAGGCGAAGAAGGTCGGCGTAAAACCAATCATCGGTATTGAGGCCTATGTCGCCCCCGAATCACGTCACGAGAAGAAGCGCATCCAATGGGGCGATGGTGGCGAGGATGATGTCTCAGGTGGTGGCGCGTATACCCACATGACGATCCTTGCTGAAAATAATCAAGGCCTGGCAAATCTCTTCCGACTTTCATCATTGGCATCCCTTGAAGGTTATTACTACAAGCCTCGAATGGATCGAGAGCTACTCAGTAAGTATGCAGATGGATTGATTGCGACAACAGGTTGCCCTGGTGGTGAAATTCAAACTCGACTTCGCATGGGTAAATATAAAGAGGCGATGCGTGCGGCGAGTGATTACCGAGATATTTTCGGTGCCAATAATTTCTTCCTGGAATTGATGGATCATGACATTGAGATCGAAAATCGCGTCAAGGCAGATCTCATCAAACTGGGTAAAGAGCTTAAGCTGCCATTGCTTGCAACAAATGATCTGCACTATACGTTCCACGATGATGCGCCGGCACATGAAGCTCTCCTCTGCGTTCAATCCGGCTCGACTTTGGCCGATCCCAAGCGTTTTAAATTTGATAACTCAGAATTTTATGTAAAGACCGCAGCGCAGATGCGCGAGCTCTTTAAAGATATGCCAGAGGCCTGCGATAACACTCTGCTGATCGCCGAACGATGCAATGTCACGTTACGCGAAGGCGAAAATCTCATGCCGCGCTTTGAAGTACCCAAGGGTGAGAGTGAAGATTCTTGGCTACGTTCCGAAGCAAAGCGTGGTCTCTTAGAAAAGATGGGGGATAGGGTCACTCCTGCCCATCACGAGCGACTTGAATACGAACTCGGCGTGATGATCACCATGGGATTTCCTGGTTACTTCCTCGTCGTTGCCGACCTCGTCAACCATGCAAAGAAAGTTGGCATCCGCGTAGGTCCTGGCCGTGGTTCTGCAGCTGGCTCACTCGTTGCATATGCTCTCGGTATTACTGGACTTGATCCGATTGAACACGGTCTCTTGTTCGAACGTTTCCTTAATCCAGAACGTATCTCGATGCCCGATATCGATCTCGACTTCGATGAACGACGTCGTTCGGAGATGATTCGATATGCCACTGAAAAATATGGCGAAGATCGTGTTGCTCAGATCATTACCTACGGAACAATCAAATCAAAGCAAGCGTTGAAAGATTCCACTCGCGTTCTTGGCTATCCATATGCGATTGGCGAAAAACTCACTAAGGCGTTGCCGCCATCTGTCATGGGTAAAGACATCACTCTTGGTGGCGTCTTCGATGCGAAAGATCCTCGCTACGGTGAAGCTGGTGAATTCCGTCAACTCTATGAGACCGATGTTGATTCTAAGCGCGTTGTAGATCTAGCTCGCGGACTTGAAGGGCTCAAGCGCCAATGGGGAGTCCATGCAGCTGGTGTGATTCTTTCGCGAGATCCACTTCTCGATGTAATTCCGATTCATCGTCGCGAATCCGATGGTTCCATCATCACCCAATTCGATATGGGTGCTTGTGAATCAACTGGTCTACTCAAGATGGACTTTCTTGGACTTCGAAATCTCTCTGTCCTTGATGATGCGCTCCTTAATATTAAAGAGAACCAGGAAGTTGATGTGGTTCTCGAGGATCTGCCACTGGCAGATCAGAAGACATTCGAACTGCTATCGCGCGGTGACACACTCGGCGTATTTCAACTCGATGGTGGACCAATGCGTGCGCTGCTTCGCTCAATGGCACCTGATTCATTTGCCGATATCTCAGCTGTGATCGCGCTCTATCGCCCAGGTCCAATGGGCGAGAATGCTCATAACAACTATGCCGATCGCAAAAATGGTCGCAAGCCAGTTGAACCAATCCATCCCGAACTATCCGATGCGCTGCAGGATATTTTGGGCGATACCTATGGATTGATTGTCTATCAAGAGCAGGTTATGGCGATTGCGCAGAAGGTTGCCGGATTTACTCTTGGTCGCGCAGATCTCTTACGTAAGGCGATGGGTAAGAAGAATAAAGAGATTCTTGATAAAGAATATATTCCATTTGAAGCTGGCATGAAGGCAAATGGATTTTCGGAAGCTGCTATCAAGCGTCTCTGGGAAGTTCTAATCCCATTCTCGGATTACGCATTTAACCGTGCTCACTCTGCCGGTTATGGAGTTGTTTCATTTTGGACCGCTTATCTGAAAGCAAACTTCCCGACTGAATACATGGCGGCGCTTCTCACCTCGGTACGTGACGATAAAGATAAATCAGCGCTCTACCTCTCGGAATGTCGCCGGATGGGAATCAAGGTTCTTCCACCTGATGTTAATGAGTCAAATGGTGAGTACACGCCGCGTGGTCGCGATATCCGTTTTGGTTTAGCAGCAATTCGTAACGTCGGCGAAGGTGTTGTTGCATCAATCAAGGCATCACGTGAAGCGAAGGGAAATTTCACATCGTTCGGAGATTTTCTGGCAAAGGTTGATGCACAGGTGTGCAATAAGAAGACAATCGAATCCCTCATCAAAGCCGGCGCATTCGACTCACTTCGCCATCCACGCAAGGGGTTGATGACAATTCATCTCGAGGCAATCGACTCGGTGATTGAGACCAAGCGCGCAGAAGCGATTGGACAATTTGATCTCTTTGGCGGTGAAGCAACATCTGATGTTGCTGGGCTCGAAGTTGAGATTCCTGATACCGAATGGGATAAATCAACGCTCCTCTCATTTGAGCGCGAGATGCTGGGGCTCTACGTCTCAGATCACCCGCTGCTCGGCGTGGAACATGTCTTGCGCTCACATACAGATATGTCCATTAGCGCTCTGCTCGATGATGGAGTTCCTGATGGCATGGTCACTATCGGCGGATTAATTACCGGTGTGCAGCGAAAAGTTTCTCGCCAGGGAGCATCATGGGCGGTCGTCAATATTGAAGACCTTGAAGGCTCGGTCGAAGCGCTCTTCTTCTCAAATACATATAACCAATATGCGCTCTCACTGACAGAAGATCGCGTTGTTGTGATTCGAGGACGTTTCTCTCGAAGTGATGAGCAAGTTCGATTTACCGCGATGGAGATGACAATGCCGGATATCACTGGTGGACCGACCGGGCCGCTCTTGATTTCACTCCCTGCGACTCAGGTAACTCCACCAATTGTTGAGAGAATGAAAGAGATTTTGAAATCACATCCGGGAAAGCGTGAAGTGCATCTCCATGTAGTGGATCAGCAAAAGTCCACAACTCTCAAAGTAGATGCGCTGGTGACCGCATCACCAAGTCTGAGCGCAGATCTCAAGGCAATCTTGGGCCCTGACTGCATCATCCGCGGCTAATCGCGTCGCATTCATCACTTCTTCCAAAGTAGAATAAGGCTATGTTGCGACGCGTGGATCTTCGAGGCAAGAGCCTTACTAAAGATCAATATCAGCGCGAACTTCCACGTGCCACCCTCGATGTTGCCGCTGCAATGATCGCAATCGAGCCGATACTTCAGCGCGTTAAGAATGGTACCGAAGCAGATTTGATTGCTTTGGGGGAGCAGTTCGACGGCGTTCGCCCACCGTCGATTCGCGTCCCACAAGCTGCACTCGATAGCGCGTTAGCAAATTTAGCCCCTGCGATTCGTACCGCGCTAGAAGTTTCTGCAGAACGAATTCGCACCGTACATTCAACTCAGAGTCGGGAAGAGAAGTCGGTGACTGTAGTTGATGGAGGAGTCGTCAGCGAGAAGTGGATTCCAGTCGATCGCGTTGGACTCTATGTTCCAGGTGGTCGCGCCGTTTATCCAAGTTCAGTCCTAATGAATGTCATTCCCGCCCAAATTGCACAGGTGCCCAGCATCGCAGTCGCTTCACCGCCACAGGTCGACAATGCAGGGTTGCCTCACCCAACGATTCTTGCTGCCTGTGCGTTACTCGGAATCACCGAGGTCTATGCGATTGGTGGCGCTCAAGCAGTGGCGCTCTTTGCATATGGAATGGATGGCGTCGCGGCGAAGTGCGATCTGGTGACTGGTCCGGGAAATATCTACGTTGCTGCGGCAAAGCGCGCACTTCGTGGAGTTATTGGAATTGATTCCGAAGCTGGTCCGACTGAGATTGCAATTGTGGCTGATGCAACGGCGATTGCAGCCGATGTTGCATCTGATCTCATCAGCCAAGCAGAGCATGACGTCATTGCGGCAGCTATCTTGGTAACAGATTCTGAGCAACTAATAAATGATGTCCAAATCGAACTCGAGCAACGGGTTGCCGCTACGAGACATTCAGAGCGAATCCGAACCGCACTTACCGGAATTCAATCCGCTGCAGTATTGGTTGACTCCATCGCTCAAGCTTTAGATGTTGTTAATGCATATGCCGCTGAGCATTTAGAGATTCAGACTGCAGATGCGCGTAGCGATGCGGCGAAGATTCGAAATGCCGGTGCCGTCTTTATCGGGCGTTTCTCTCCAGTTTCGCTAGGTGATTACTCCGCTGGTTCTAATCACGTATTACCGACCGGTGGATGTGCCTGTCACAGCAGCGGTCTATCAGTGCAATCATTCTTGAGGGGCCTGCACTTCATCGAATATGGCAAGCAAGCATTTACTGATATCGCGTCAACCGTAATTACGCTGGCTAATGCCGAAGATCTTCCCGCTCATGGTGAAGCAATTTCAGCGCGATTCGAGTCGCTATGAGTAAGTGGCCAGAGTGGTTACCTCTCAGCGAGCGTTTACAACCGCTATCTCCGTATGGAGCGCCACAACTTCCAGCTAGCGCAATCTTAAATACAAATGAGAGCCCATTCTCACTGTCACCTGAGCTCATTCGCGCAATCGCAGCCCGAGTCGAAAGTGTTGCTCACGATCTCAATCGATATCCGGATCGCGATGCCGTAACCCTGCGTACCCAACTCGCTCAATTTATTAATAATATTTCTCAAACTTCCATCACTGCCGAAAATATTTGGGCAGCAAATGGAAGTAACGAGATTATTCAATCCTTATTTCTCGCCTTTGGTGATAAAGGTGCTTTAGGTTTTACTCCTTCGTATTCGATGCACCCGCTAATCGCACGAGTCACAAATACTTCATGGGTAGACGGTCCCCGTCGCGGCGATTTCTCACTTGATATCGATGCGGCAAAATCCGAGATTGCCAAGTCGAGACCGGCTCTTACATTTATCACTACACCTAATAACCCAACTGGTACATCCGTCACAATCGATGAGATCGAAGCGCTGGCAGAAGTTGTTCCTGGATTATTGGTAGTCGATGAAGCCTATGCAGAATTCTCTGATGAAACTTCTGCGGTAACTCTCATCAAAAAGAATCCACGAATCGTTGTAATTCGCACTATGAGCAAGGCATTCTCATTTGCGGGAGCGCGACTTGGCTATCTAGTTGCAGATACATCTGTGATTGATGCGCTCTTTTTAGTTCGCCTCCCGTATCACCTCAGCGCACTTACTCAA
>CAJBMC010000057.1 GCA_903954055.1 uncultured Actinomycetes bacterium
AGTCCCAGGTTTCTAAATCCACCTTGGTCGATATTTGCAAAGCCCGAAGCGGGGAAGACAATGTTTGTAAGCGAACGATTTGTTGCACTTGCTCCGCTTCCTGGTGCAAATGCATTGATTGCAACGCCAATAATTCCTTGTGGGATCGTTGCCGTACCTGTGCAATCTTTACCTGCAGCAGAAGGGATGGTTGACCCTGCTACCCAGAAACTTCCCGTCGTGCAGACGACGTAGTACGAGGTTATGACCGCAGAGCTTGTGGAGAATGGACTTTGGCCAGCAGCGTTAATTGCTGCTACACGATAGAGATAGGAAGTTCCATCCAACAATCCTGTAACTGTGAGATTAGTAAGGGCTGATGGAGAATGTGAGAATGCAGTCCAAGTATCACCGTTTGTCGAAGAATATTCGACTGCATAATCAGTAATAGCGATACCACCGGTATCACTTGGGGCGGTCCAACTTACGACAGCAGATCTCGCAGCAGTTGTTGCAGATACATCTGTTGGTTGAGTAGCAGCCGTCGCCGAGGATATTGAGGCTGAAGTTGCTGTACCGGTCTCGTATCCAAGCCGTGTAGTTCTTACGGTAACTGTTGAAAATGTTCCAGAGGCTATACCAGTCACTCTAATTAAGCCGGTCGCGGTCTCGATGCGGACTGTTGAGACTAGTGAGTTTGTAATTGACCAGGTTGTTGTTGTTTCATAGTTGGTGATTGGCAAAGTAAAACCATCGACAGTTGAAGTTGGCGTGCCAAAAGTTGGAACTTTTGCTGCCCCGGTGAGTGAACTAATTGACGACGATGTGGCAGTGCCAGTGTCATAGCCGGTCCGGGTAGTGCGGATAGTTACAGTCGAAGCTGTACCCGGATTAACCCCTGTTACTGTAATTAATCCAGTTGTTCCGTTGACTGTGACTGTTTTACCTAGAGAGTTTGTTGCAGTCCACGAGAAGTTTGCATCAAAGTTTGTTATCGGAAGCGTGAAACCATCAGCGGTTTGCGTGGGAGCTCCGAAACTTGGAGTCCTAGCGGTACCTGTAATTGACGCGTAAGAAGCAGAGGTAGCAGTCCCAGTGTCATAACCTGATCGAGTAGTACGAATGGTCACTGTTGATGGGGTGCCAGGATTTACACCCGTGACAGTTATGAGACCTACTCCGCTTACTGAAACAGTGCCTCCAACAGAACTTGTACCCGTCCAGTTATAGGCAGAATCAAAGTTAGAGATCTGTAGTTGGAATCCGGTTGCTGTTCCAGTTTCAGTGCTAAAACTTGGAATCTTTGCAGTGCCGTTGATTGAAGCATACGAAGCAGAAGTTGCTGTGCCGGTGTCATAGCCTGTTCTAGTAGTTTGAATCGTCACTGTCGATGCAGTGCCGGGATTTACACCGGTGACAGTAATAAGACCTGAACTGCTGAACTGAACAGTTCCCCCAACAGAACTTGTACTCGTCCAGTTATAGGCAGAATCAAAGTTAGAGATCTGTAGTTGGAATCCGGTCGCCGTTCCAGTTTCAGCGCTAAACGTTGGCGTTTTCGCGGTGCCATTGATTGATTTAATGGCAAGAGAAGTTGCGGTGCCTGAGTCGAATCCAGTTCGGTTAGTTACGATAGTGACAGTCGAAGATGTTCCAGGGTTTACACCAGTAACGCTAATAAGACCAGAACTGCTAAATGAAACTGTTCCTCCGACTGAGCTTGTTCCAGTCCAAGTAAATAGATCATTCCAATTCTTAATCTGTAATGTGAAGCCGCCTGAAGTTGAGGTTGCAGTGTCAAAGGTCGGATCTAGCTTTCCTCTAATAAAAGTAAAGGAGATTGGAGCTGAATTGGCATCATCGTAAATCCCCAGTCCTGGTTTAGTTGCGGTGATTAAACATGTTCCAGAAGTTGCCGCTGTCAATGTGGCTGACGCTGAGCTATTACTTAAAGTACATCCAGTAGCTGTTCCGTTTGCAACTGAAAAGGTCACCTGCCCCGAACCCGAACCTCCGGATGCTGAGAAAACAGGAACGGCTGAATAAGCGTTGCCTGAATAAGTTGCTGAGGTAGTGCTTTCGGAGGCGGTGAGTGTTGCTTGTGCAGGCAATGATCTTGTCACCGTGATTATGTAGTTCTGTGTCGAAACACTGTCTTGGGCACGCACGACAACAGGAACATTATTAAGACCAACAGTGAGCGAGACGAGATTCTTCACTGTTGAGGGTTGGGAGTAGGGATTATCTCCGCCGTTGGCCTGCTGAATGCCATTTATATAGATAGAACTGGAACTTTGCGTGGATGTGGCTACCACTGTCATGCTGTCAATATTGTTTGGAACAGTGAGGGTGTAACTCGTGGTTCCGCTGTTAAATGATGGCTGTAACGTCCCTGATGAAGGAGTCAGGCCGCTGAGGGTATTTGTGGTTGAAGGCGTGCAATAGAAGGTTTGTCCAGATCTCTGGGATTTCATAAATGTAATTAAGTAATCAGAGGTGGGAACAGTATTCGTAGGTGAACAATCTCGAACAAATTCCGGCGGCGTTGCATAATTAAATGCCGCACCTGACATCGAAAACCCGGTGAAGTTTCCCGCATATGCAGAGAAATCCATCGTTTGAATACTGGAGCGCCAAAAAACATTGTCAACTATTGACCTGACAGTATTTGGAAAAGCGATGTAACTTAGCGATGACAAATTCGCAAACGAACGATCATCTAAAGTGGTGAATCCGGTTGAAGCAAAAGTAACCTTGGTGACTTTCGTATTGTAAGTAGCGGGATATGTTGGACTATTCACATTGACGTACTGAGCTGAAGTAAGAAATGCACCTGCCTGAACGCGCGTGATACCTGCACCAAAGGAGACCGCTCCAGTACAGCTTGCGAGCGAATAACTTACGACCACTCCATCAGTACCGGTATAAATTGTCTGCAGATTTCCGTTACTGTCGTAACAAGTTACAGATGGCGGAGTGTAGTAAGTAAAGCCATTGGTCAATGTTGCGCTTCCACCTGGGGTTGTAACTGTGACATTCTTTGCGCCATTTGTTCCCGCGGGCGTTCTAAATGAGACTGATGTATCTGAAAGGACGTTTATTCCTGTGGCTGCGTTTCCATCAATAGTTATTCCAGAGACTTGTGATAAGCCAGTTCCAGTCAAGGTTGATGAAGTTCCGCCAGCAACTGATCCAGTCGTAACCGAGAGTGACGTTGCTGTTGGTACCGGTGTGTAAGTAGCCTGATATAACTTTTCACCATATGCCGTGGCAACCAAACGTCTGCCATTACTGCTTACCGCGACATTAATAAAGTTCAGGGTTGTAGTGCCGGTCTGGTAAACCCAAGTGGCTCCGCTATCTTGCGAGAGCGCAATTCTTGAAGGACTTCCAAAGGCCACGGCAGCGATTGTTGTTCCGTCTGAATTTATCGCCGCAGCCATCCAATCACCATTGCTTTGGCCACCGTTTGCACCATTAGCGCCACTCGATGCCACCCAGGTCGCTCCGGAATCTGTCGAGGTATAGACATTTCCGCCGGTTCCAAAGTTTGGAGCACCACGATTTACTGCTACAAGTTTTGTTCCGTCAGAATTGATACCCACGCCGGACCACAAATAAGAGGTAAGTGGTGAACTCACCTTATTTACATAAGTAAAAGTGTTGTCACTCGCAACATAGATTCCTCCCGCCCATGCAGATGCGATGAGTTTCGTTCCGTTGCTGCTTGATCTCAAATCGGTCCATCCAAGACCACTGGTTCCAGAACTAAGAGTCCACGTGTTAGATGCACCAACTCCAGCTGCGGTATTTGAATATATTCCGCCCCCAGTGCCGGTACAGGCAACCGATACATTTGTTGTTCCCGTAGTAGCAACTCCGATGTAGCTACAATTTGTAGGCGCGCTCGTTAAGGTCCAATTTGCTCCGAAGTCGGTGGATTTATATACGCCGCCTGAATTTGAGCCTGTAGTAAAAGCTCCGTAAATGATGTTATTGGATTCGGTAACTGCAACAGCCAACCAGTTTTGATTTCCAGGGCCGCTTCGATCTGACCACGTTGCCCCTGAATCATTCGATGTCCAAATGTGTCCTCCGTAAACGGCTCCGACAATTTTTGTTCCATCGGCGCTCATAGCCAGTGCATGCCAAGAAGCGCTTGGCGTTGAAGCAGGGGCGGTCCACGTTAGTTGTGCTGCATTTGCACTTGGAAGTAGCGCCGGCAGGCTCAGCGAGGCAATCGGAATTAGGAAGGTGCCAACCAAAATCGTTACGAGAGATCTAGATATTCGAGCAGGGGTTAGCCCGTCTAGAGCACCTCGAAAACCAGATTTCATGGCGGAACCATATCGAAGTTTGGAAAGTCATTCCATATTTGGGAGGAAACTCCAAATTAAGAAGGACCATCCAAATGTCGCCCTCTATCCCATATCTGGATACGGGTTCTAAACTGTTCACATGGCAGGCAAGAAGAAGGTGGCAGAGCCCGGCGGACGCCAGGCTGCCTATGCCGCCCGCAATCGAGCCGCCCTACTCAAGGCTGGTCAGGAAGTTCTAGCCGAGATCGGCCCCTCAGCGACGATCGAACAATTGGCTGGCCACGCCCAGGTCTCCCCCACAACTATCTATAAGTACTTCACAAATAAGGATGAGCTCTTTATCCAGGCCTTGGGCGAACTCTGGCACGCTTGGATTTCATCAGCTTTCGCACAGTCCACGACCACTGATCGACTGGAAGCGGCGCTAACAGTTGCTCGAAGGCTTTTTCGGGTGAAAGAGACACATCCGCTTCTGGGGCAGGTACTTCATAACACCTTAAAAGAGATGCCAGATTTCTTTATCGAGGCAGATGAGAAGACTGCCAAAAGAGTATTTAGTGAATTTGCAGCCGCAGGGAAAATTGATGGCGAAAATTTTGAGCAGCGCTTTGGACTTTGGACGAATATGTATCTTGGTCTAGCGACTTCAGTGCATGTGACTGGTGTTCTGACGCCGGATGAAGCTGATATTGGTATGGGGATTGCGCTTTCAATCTGGGGCCTCAGCGAGGCTAAAGCGAAGAAAATTATTTCCCGGCCGTTATAAATTCAAATGATTTCTAGCCTGAACTTTTGCTGCTTTTTTGGTTGAATAAAGAGAAATAAACGGTTAAACGTTGACGTTAATCATGTGCCAACCTGTTGCACCATCAGGTAGCGAATCTTTCAACGTTGACGTTTGTACTTCGCCATTATTATTTATCGCGCGGGCAATAATTGTGTGATTACCAGGAGTCGCGCTCCACTTAACCCACCATTGGCGCCATGCTGTTCCTGAGAGCTCTGGTCCAAGTTCTGCCTTCAACCAAGAACCGTTGAGTTTTACCTCAACTGCTTTAATTCCAGAGAGCGGTGCCCATGCAACGCCAGCGATGTGTGCTTCACCCTGTGCAATTGTGGAACCGTCAGCAGGATAATCAATGCGTGACTCCATTTTGGTTGGACCAAGTGCGGCCCAGCCATTGGGAATCCAATAACCTTCCTTAGTATCAAAACGAGTAATTTCAATCTGAGTTACCCATTTAGTTGCAGATACATATCCATAGAGACCCGGCACGATTATGCGGGCTGGAAATCCATGCTTCTCTGGAAGTTGCTCACCATTCATCCCAATTGCGATCATCGCATCACGGCCATCAAGAGCGGTAATCGGAAAGCCTGCGCTAAAGCCGGTATTCGATGAAGTCAATACCTGATCTGCGTGCGGCAGTGGTTGAGCCTCTTTGATCAGATCATCTAAACGGCATCCAAGCCAACGTGCATTTCCAATCAGCGGGCCACCAACATTGTTTGAGACACAAGATATCGTGTCATCAAGTTCAAACATTGGGCGCTTGAGTAACTCTGCGAAGGTAATCGTCATTGGATTTTTCACCATACCGGTAATTTTTAACTCCCACTTCGCGGGATCGATTGCTGCTGGTTGGTCACCAATATCGATTCGATAGAAATTTGCATTATCGGTATAGAGCTTTGAAAGGCCACTTATCTGATCTGCTGGATCAGCAGGAAATGGTGCGAGGGTATTAGCTGCCTTAGGCAATGAAATTCTAAATTTTTCTGCTGTTGTAACGACTGCATTTTTGGTAGCGGAGGTGATGTTCTTTCCAAGAACAAGGGCTGCGCCACCAACTACAGTAATTCCGCCTATGATTTTAAATAAGTCGCGGCGGCTTCTTGGTGCACTTGTCATTTAGTCAGTCTACGCAGAGCTTTCAGATATTCAACTAGATTTACTGCTTAAGTCAGATATGGGAGACTTGTTCTTATGAAAAAGGTACTTCTTACAGGCGCAAGCGGATATATCGGTAAGCACATCACTCTTCAGCTACTCAATCAGGGATATGAAGTTCGTGCATCTGTAAGAAACCTCGCAAAGTCATCTGAGGTTATTGATGCGGTAACGCCTCACTTGCTCGATAAATCTAATCTCGAGGAGCGCCTGACTTTTATCGAACTTGATCTTGAGAAAGATGCTGGCTGGGATGTGGCGCTAAAGGATATTGACGTCTTAATGCATACAGCTTCACCTTTTCCGATCGCCTCCCCCAAAGATGAGAACGAACTCATTCGTCCAGCAGTTGATGGAACCTTACGTGCGCTAAAGGCTGCAAAGCTTGCAGGTGTAAAGCGCGTAATCCTTACCTCTTCTAACGCCGCGGTATATGGCTGCGAACTTCCTGAAGGCAAGGCGGCGTATGACGAGACAATGTGGACCGATATCACTCACCCCATTGGCCGCGTCGCCTATACAAAATCAAAGACTTTGGCAGAGATGGCGGCATGGGATTTCATCAAGAGTTCTGCACCAGAGATTGCCCTTACAACGATCAATCCAGTGCTCGTCCTTGGCGCACCACTTGATAACAACTTTGGATCTTCTGTTTCAGTCGTGGAGCGAATCATGAAGGGTAAGGATCCAATGCTTCCTGACCTTAGTTTTCCAATTGTTGATGTGCGCGATGTAGCAAAGATGCATGTCGAAGCGATTAAGAGTGAGGCAAGCAAGGGCGAGCGAATCTTGGCGAGCTCTGAGACTTATTCATTTATCGAAATAGCAAAGTTGATTAAGTCCATCTATCCAAAGAGCAAGGTAAAGACGGCGAAGGCTCCGACTTTCTTGATTAAGTTTCTTGCTAATTTTGATGGCGAAATTAAATCAGTCTTGCCGATGCTCGGAAAGCCGATGATTACAGCGAACGATAAGGCGCGCAGAATCTTCGGTATCAACTTCATTCCGGTCGAGATATCAATCCGGGAATCTGCAGACTACCTCGTTAAGAATGGGTTCATTAAGGGCTAGTCGATAGCCCTCGGATTGTCCGAGAAGAACTTAGCGGTTGAGCTGAAGTAGTGTTGTGATGATTGCAATCACGAAGATGCCAAGTGCTGCACCAAAAATAATAAGTGCGATTGTCATGCAAGAAGAATATCAGTGGCCGTAATCGATTTAAGGCTGCGCCATGATGGAATCGTGAACATATTGCGCCAATCCTCGTACTCGTCCATCGTAATACGCCTTGAATCGATGATCTTCTATATACATCACCGCTAAATTTTTCTGCATCTCGACCGAGCACTCGTAGAACCATTTAGAGATTGCGGCACGGTGCGCTACTACAGCATCTTGCGCCGCAGGTGAATCGACGGCGTAGCTATTACCAAATGCGATGACAAATTGTTCTGTTGCAGCTTCCTGATCAACCTTGGCCGCAGCAAAGTCTGCCTGTGTGTACTTCGATGTTCGAGTCGAGGACTCTTTGAAGGCGTCAGTGGTACCCCAACGTTCTTCCGCCTCTTGGTCGAACTCATTAAGCATGTTGGTGACTTTAATTGAAGTAAGCGATTATTGCGCCAGCGATAGTCAGATTGATTGCATCATTTGCAGTCTCAATAATCCACACTTTCAAGGTATCGCCACCGAAGAGGCGATGAGACAGTGATGCAAACATTCCAATTCCGACTCCCAGTGCGAATCCGATTCCTGCGCCATCTGAGATTCCAATATCTACACCAGCATGCTGGAGCGAGGTAATGATCAGCGCAACAGTGAGAGTCTGAATCAGAACACCCACGATAGTTCCGCCAAAGAGTAGAACCGGCTTGTTTTGATTTGAATCGAGCTGACCAGATTGGATACCGCGCGCCTTCATCCAGATCGGATAGAAAGTCTTGGGACCAAACCAGATTGCGCCGCTTACAAATGAGAATCCAAAGGCTGCGATTACACCAACAATATTGAGTCCGTTAAATGTCATGGCGGAAATAATACTTGAAGTTCTTATTGAAACCTTTTAAGGTCAATTGATTTCGAGCAGATTTGCCTCAGGCGTTAACAACGCGGTGATTGCTGCAAGCGCTAAACCCTGGCCCCAGAGCTGCATCCGGTCGCTTCGAATGACGCTATATCCAAATGGAATGAGCTGCAATACGGTTCCGGCGCTAGTACGGGTAAGAACTCCGCTCTGATCTATATATGTCAAAGCCGCCGCTGATGCTCTACGACCAACATCAGTTAATTGGCTTTCGATTTCTGGAAAATATCGCGCTGCGCGAATCATCGCCGAACCGATTCCCGCAGTCGCCGAGCTCTCTAGGATTCCTGCATTTTCAACTTGATGATCTACAAGTACATCCCAAATTCCATATTCAGGAAGTAATGGAATCAACGCAAGCAATTGTGACTTTAACGCTTCCTTGATTGGTGAGATTTCATTAGGGGAGATGTTGAGTGCGCGGCAGGCATCAAGGAACTCAACACAAGAGAGCGCCATCCAAGAATTTCCACGGCCCCAGTAATTCCATAAAGTTTCACCGCGGTGAGAACCATGTGCAAAGAGATGAGTTTTTGGGTTTTGAAGTAATTCCACATGCTTAACAAGTTGCACGCCGATGAACTCAACCATCTCTGTGTTTTTGGTAGCAACACCATGATTGAGCATAAATGTGCCCATCATGTAACAGGTATCAGCCCAAACTCCCCCAGGCCAGTGCTCTACCGCACCATTTGGCGCACGGGTAGCTGAATTTGGATCTGCAATCCAATTTTCAAGATTGGAAGTTATTGAGTCGGCGTTAAATAACCCTAGCGCTGATAGTCGAGATGCGGCAGCCCCTGGCGCGACATTATTGATATGTCCGGATGTGATTGCTTCACGATTGGCAAACCAATCAATAAAGTTCTGCGGGACTTTCAACCCTTGTGATTCGTAATACCTCACTTCGTTGAGAAGGTAGACACCTTCGCCCCATGACCATTGTGGAAGACCGGCTTTCCAAGTGGCGCCAATAATTCGAGCCGCTAGCTCGTGAAGTTTCGCTGCACTTAAATCATCGGCGCGCAATGGTGTGAGTGCTGGCGCTTCCAGTGCGCTAGAAGTTGTATCTTCGCCAGCCACGATTACACCTGAGACTTTGGATTCAGTCGCAGACCTTTGATCACATCAAGCTTGAGTGATTCACCTTCAAATTGCGCATCGAGAATTGATTCCTCTGCAGATAGCGTCACCGCGTTGTTCTTGAGACGTGGTGGGAGCTCAGGGAGTCCATTTACAATTTGCGGACTCTTTCCATCGATATGGAATGGGCCATTCCAGCCAAGGTGATAGTGGTAATCAGATTTCCAATCAATCTCAAGCTGCTTCTCATTAAATTGAGGAGCTCCGAGAGTATTGATGAACTTCTTCAATGAACCATGGTCACTCTTATTGCCTAAGACGGTGAGATAGAGAGCGCCATTACCATTTGGAATCCACTCTTGATAAGCGGTGTCACCACTCTTAAGCGGCGAGAAGCCACCAGGTGTTGCAACAGCGATATAACCGTCATCGACTTTACCGACTATCCAATCGCCAACCTGAAGATATTTATCCATCCAAGGAGTTGGGAACCAGAGGTGAGTGAAGTCCGGAAGCAATGTGTCATCGAGTGCATAGATAGCAAGTGCAACATTCTGGTGTTGACGAACGCGTGGCAGTACTAAGTGGCCCGCCCATGCATTTGGACGGACAGAGGTCGCATGGCTAAATGCCGCTGGATAGCTAGCAAATACCTGCACCTCAGTTGAAAGTGTTGCGCCCCAAACATGCTCTTGCAAACCTGGAAGACCTGCGCGGTAATCCTGCACTGATGAAAGCATTCCATCCGCGGTGCGATAAATATGGAGATCAGAGGCATATGGTCGCTCGAGCAGATCGCTTGTAAATCGATATTTGCCGCGATAGACCTGGCGACTACTCCACTTCTTTTCAAGAGAGTGCGCGACCTTGATAATCATCTGTGGAAGTTGATACTTCTTCGAGGTGATCAGAGATGTCACTGGTAATACTGCGAGATTGAGTGCGCCCATTCCCCAAAGCGCCCACATGATTGGCGCCGTCTCTTCAAATCTCGAAGAACGAAGGGTCGTTGTATAGCTGCGACCGTGCGCCGCACCATGAATTCCTCGCCAAGAATTACTTGCGAGCGAGAACATCAACTTATCGAGGAGAGCCTCGGAATAGCTACGTATCTCTTTATTCGGTGAGAATTCAATGAGTGAAACGAGCGCCAAAGTATCGATTGCGAGATATGCATTTGAATCGTATTCGCTAAATCCACCTTCAAGTTTGCGCTTTAACCACTCAAGGGCCATCGCGCGTCCATGTTCGGCATGCTGATCGCCGCTCTGGTTGGCATTACTAAATTTCTTACCTTCAAAATAGCTGCCGATGAGGTGCTCTGCCGTATGCCAAACAAATTGATGGTTCTCGGTGAAGTAGCACATCGCATCGAGACCGGGTTGATCAATCCAATACTTAAATGAGAGCAGCGTTTCATGTACTCGCTCGCGGAGTCCGCTCTCCCACTGCTTCTCTGGGAATCTATGAAGCACATGGACAAGTCCAACCGCCTCAAAGTCTGCACAATCTGCGCGCGAGGTAATCATGGCAAGTGCTGGATTGAGATCTGCCGCAGTCACGACATATGCGCCATCTTTATCATGGCGAGCAAGTGCGCGCGCAGATGATGGGTAACTAGATGCGACGTGATCGATAACTTCATTGCGCCAAGTCTCAGGTGAAGATGATGGAACTTCGGTTCGGACTTGCTCTGGTACGTAGGCGGTACGAAGGGTTCTAAATACAGGTGCATGCGCTCCATCAATGCGGAGTTCGAGGAATATCTCGCCGGTATCGAGCATTGTTGCAGTGACATCGCCATCGATTGCAGCGCTCTTTGCCTCAGCTTTCTTCGCCGCTGCCCGAATCTCTGAAACCGAGACCTTGCCGATGCCATTCTTTAACTCAAATGGAACTCCATCGCCGAGGCTATCGCGCAACTTCACTCGGAGCTTTAGCCCTGGTGTTCCAGAAAATTCAACGGTATCTGTAGTGCGCGCCCAGCGTTCTAGCGCAATCGAATCAAGTTCGCGCTCGGCAATCTCTGAGATGTACTCATCTGCATTAGGAGATGGGATAACGACGCGAAGTGGAAGTCCATCAATCTTTACCCGAATTGCATGGCGCACTTCTCGCAAAGAAATCTGCCACTGCGAAATAACGAGTGAGCTAATTCCTGAAGGTAGAAGCGTTTCAATGCGATGAGAAAGCGGCTGCATGTAGCCAAAGATCTCGCTCTGCAATACACATTCGCCATTGAGCCAGACTTGAACTGGTCCCTGACTTTCTACGACGATGGTGCGCCATTCAGGTTGATCTACCTCAAGCTGCACAGCCATCAATGAGTGGCGATACTCAGGTGTATATGAGAAATGGCTCCAGTCGGCATATCCATCATGTCCGGTATGGATTCTCGACCAGCGTGATGTATCAATTTTTCCGGTGCCAGGTGCTGCCCATTGAACTTCGCCACCTTCAAGAATTGTTGGCATTGTTTGGGAAGTTGTAAAAGGACGATTCTTATAAATTTTATGTTTTAACGGTGCAATGTCTGGCCCATTGGTAAGAACCCAACGCCCATCGCTACCGAAGGGATCGCCTTCTGCAACCAGCAACTTATCTAGATCATCAGCCGCTGTGATCCAAGCTGGAGTGATTAGCCAATCACGGATAAATCCATTGCTATCTAAGAGGTGAGTCGTGCGATTGAAGTTATCGGTGAAGTGAGAAATGTGAATCAGCCTCTTCCTATATTAGATGTGCAATTACTTTAAGCCGGTTTGTGCAATTCCTTGAATGATTTGGCGCTGCATAAATACAAACATAAAGAGGACCGGAATAATCGACATGACTGACATCGCAAGGACGATATTTTCAGGGACAAAGAGCTGGCCGTTAAGGAGAGCAAGTGCTACCGGCAGCGTGTAGAGCTTTTCATCCTGAGCAATCAAGAGTGGCCAGATAAAGTCATTCCAGCGCCAAAGAATTGAGAAGATTGCAACAACGGCTAGAGCTGGACGAGCTAGTGGGAGAACAATTCGAGCGAAGATGCGGAATTCTCCAGCGCCATCGATGCGAGCAGATTCGATTAACTCGTCAGGAATACTCAACATGTACTGGCGAATAATGAAGACGCCGGTCGGGGTTGCAGCCGCGGGAATAATCATTCCCCAGTAGGTATTGACCAATCCCATTGAAGAGACGACGAGGTAGATCGGAATCAAGATAACCTGCAAAGGAATCATGATCATCGCCAAGGTCAATACGAAGAAACCATCGCGACCTCTGAAGTTGTACTTAGCAAATGCGTACGCTGCCATCGAGTTAATGAGCAGAGTCAGAGCAGTTGCTACAGAAGTCACAATTACAGAGTTCATGAAGTAGCGCATGTAGTTATAGGTCTTAAATGCTTGGGTGTAGTTACTTGTCGCCCAAACCTTCGGCAAAATCTGCGGAGGACGTGCGCTGAGTTCTGTTAGATCTTTGAAAGATGAAAGTACAAACCAGACCACTGGCGCGATGATGATTAGTGAGATCACGGTGAGAAGGACGGTACGCATGATATTTGCAGTCGTCGGTGCCTTCTTGCCTGAGATAGAAGTCCAGGTGCTTGCAGAAGGTTTGCGCTGTGCGATTTTCATACCGCCTCCTTCTTTCGTCCGACCAAGAAGTTAAGTGCAGTAAATGCAAAGATAATGAGGAACAAAATAACTCCGGCAGCGCTACCTAGACCATATTGAATAGGTGTCTGGAAAGCGCGATCGTAAATGTATTGAACAATCAGAGTTGTCGCGCCCAATGGTCCGCCACCCGTCAGTGTGTAGATAAAGTCGAATGACTGGAATCCGTGAATTGTCGAAAGAATGACAATAATCAAAGTTGTTGGCTTTAGCAGTGGCAAGATGATGAGGCGAGTAGATTGCCAACGAGTTGCGCCATCCATGGCAGCTGCCTCTAGAACGCTCTTATCAATGCCCTGCAAACCTGCCAATAAAATAATCGAGTAGAAACCGATGTGCACCCAGACGCCGACGAAGATAACGGCGATCATTCCAAGCTTTGGTTCGACGAGCCATCCTGGACTTCCGCCGCCAAGTGCCTGAAGTAGTTGATTGAGTGGACCGACTTTGCGATCGAGTACCTGGTTCCAAATCAAGCCGACCACAACAGGTGAGAGCATCACAGGTAAGAAGAGAATCGCGCGATACATGCCTTTAAGGAATGTCTGCTGATTGACAATAATGGAGAGAGTCAGCGCTAAGACTGTAGAGATAATTACATAGCTGATGACATAGGTAGCGGTGTTGCGAGCAACCGAGGCGATAGTTGGGTCGGTAAGAATCGCCTTAAAGTTTGCTGTTCCTACATATTTAAAATTTCTGCCATCCGAACTCTCTTGGAATGAGATCCAGAATCCACGAAGTGCGGGATAAATAATAAAGGTCCCGAAAATCGCCATATTCGGCAGAATGAAGACATACGGCATAAGTCGCCGGCGCCAACTTACGTTGGAACGCCGGCGACCTACCGTACTGCTTGTCTTTGTCACAAGAAGTTTGTTACTACTTACTTCTTGCTGAGTGTTGCTAGCTGTGTATCGATGAATGTGATCTGCTGATCAATTGCATCGCCGGCTGAGATCTTTCCTGCCATGACTGAGGTCATCAAGTCGCGGAGGTTGTTGTAGATCAGGCCAGTAAGTGTTGGTACAGATTGAATTCCGTACGCTGCTGCAGGTGTAGCTGCAATGTCAGCGAGGTAGATGTTCATATCTGTAACACGTGATGGGTAAGTGATTCCTTGTGCAACAAGGTCCTTACGTGTTGGAAGCCAGAATGCTTGCTGGTCCATTGTCTTCATCTGTGCAGGCTGTGCAAGGTAGTTAACCAAGTACGCTGCAAGATCTGGAGTCTTGCTTGTGTTAAATGCCATGAGGAACTTTCCTCCAGGCCATCCACCACAGAGTGTCTCGCAAGCATTTGGAACTACCTGGAAGTTGAACTTCGCGTTAGCTACAAGGTTTGCAAGTGCGAAGTTACCTGAGAAGAACACTGGAACCTGTCCTGCAAGGAAGACTGCGCTTGGTGATGCGTACTTGTTACCTGAACCAACCCAGAGATCGCGTGGTGCGTAATCCTGCTTGTAAAGGTTTGTAAGGATTGTAAGCGCGTTTGTTGCACGACGCTTGTTAAGTGGGTCGCTCAAAACGTTCTTCTGGTTTGCATCAACCATGTATGCATGGAAGTTGCTGAACATTGTTGAAACGCGGTGACCTGACTTGTCGATTGCGAATGCGTATTCAGTTCCGTTTGCCTTCTGAACTGCCTTTGCATCAGCGATCAATTCGTTCCATGTCCACTTTGTTGGAATAGCGATTCCAGCCTTCTTGAACTGATCCACGTTGATGATTGGGCCGTTCATTGAAAGGTCATATGGAACACCGATGAGGTGCTTTGTTGATGGATCTAGAACCTGGTTTGTTGTTCCCTTAACGAACTCAGTCTTGTAGTTCTTACCAAGTGCAACATCGAGATCGAGTGCAACGTTCTGGTAGAGACCTGGGTTGTTAAGACGAGCAACATCTGGTGCATTTCCTGCAGCAAGACGTGCCTGAAGAGTTGTATCAAGGCTTGTGTAAGGAATTACATCGAGCTTTACAGTCGCGCCCGTTAACTTCTCAAATGCTGCAAGTTGAGCCTTTGTTACATCAAGCTCTGCCTGGCTGTCGTTATAGAAGTAGTAAGTGATTGTCTTACCCTTCCATGCCGCAAGCTGCTTCGCAGTTGGTTGGAGAGTTGAAGTATCAGCAGCCTGTGCGCTTGGTAGAGCGAGCAGAAGTCCTGCTGCAACTGCAACTGAAGATGCAAGAGCGATCTTGGATCTCAATTTGTGCATTTTCATATATTTTCATCCCTATCTTTGAGGATCGTCATGAACGACGCTGCGTCCACTTTGCTTAGCCATAATGTATGGGAGTCATAGGGCTCAAACAAGTGGTTTGACCAATTGTTATAAAAGTTATTTAAAGTTAACGTTTCGTTATAAAGCTAAATTTCGCCCTTTCTGGGCAATAGACTTTCGCGCATGGAATTACGCACACCCATCACCCCGGAAGATGTCCATACGAAGAGCCCGGAGTACCTCCGCGAGAAGCTCGTCATCTCAAACCTCTTCCAGAAAAATAAGGTCACCTTCATCCAGTCGCACCATGACCGGATTCTGATCGGCGGAGTATCGCTCGATAAGGGAAAGGTCGCTCTCGAGGCGCCAGAGGAAATCCGCGCCGAGTACCTCCTCGAGCGGCGCGAAATGGGAGTCGTCTGTCTCTCGGGTAGCGCGACCATCACAATCGATGGAACTTCATATCCGCTCGCCGCCGAAGACATTATCTACATCAGCCGTGGTTCGAAAAATATCGAGCTCGAAGGTAGTGCAGAAATTTATTTCACTTCCAGCATGTGTCACATCGATCATCCAACGACATTGGTGACAAAAGATAAGTCTGATGCAGTTGTAATTGGCGATAAGAAGAATGCTAGTGAGCGAACTCTGCGCAAGTACATTCACGATCAAGGCGTCGCATCTTCTGCGATGGCGATGGGTATCACCACGATTCATGAAGGTAGCGTCTGGAACACGATGCCGTGTCATACCCATGAACGTCGCACTGAGGTCTATCTCTACTTCGATCTTGATGAAAATGAAAAGGTGATTCACCTCTTTGGTCTACCAGATCAAACTCGTAATTTTGTTCTCAGCAACATGGAGGCTGTCATTAGCCCCGCGTGGTCTGTTCACACTGGCGCCGGTACCAAGAATTATAAATTTGTCTGGTCTACCGCTGGCGAAAATATTACATACTCAGATTTTGAAGCCGTTGCGACAAAGAATTTAAAGTAATGAGCAATTGGGTTGAGTCTCACTTTGGTTTAAGTGGAAAGAAAGTATTAGTAACTGGATCCAGCAAAGGTATTGGCGCTGCAATTGCTATTGCAATGGCTGAAGCTGGTGCGGAAGTAGTACTGCAGGGCCGTTCCTCTCAATCACTTGCGGCGACGAAGAGCGCAATCGAGGCGATCTCAGCGCACCCGGTAAGTGAAGTAATCTGTGACGTATCTTCTGCTAGCGAAATTACCGCTGCATTTGCTGATATTTCAACGCTCGCTATCGATGTATTGGTCAACAATGCCGGCTCAATTTCTCGTGCTCCAGCGGCCGATACCCTCTACGAGGATTGGAGTCGCATCATCGACACCAATCTCAACTCGATATTTCAAATATCACAAGCATGCGGTCGCGCAATGCTCGAACGTGGTTCAGGGCGGATCATCAATATTGCATCCTTGCTCTCTTTTCAGGGCGGCATCAATGTTCCGGCTTACACTGCAAGTAAGCATGCTGTAGCTGGACTTACCAAGGCCCTTGCCAATGAATGGGGCGCCCGCGGCGTCAACGTAAATGCGATTGCGCCCGGATATATAGCTACCGATAACACTGCAGCACTTCGCGCAGACCAGGATCGCAATGCATCAATTCTTGCCCGAATTCCAATCGGACGTTGGGGAGCTCCAGAAGATATCTCCGCTGTTGCAGTCTTCCTCGCCTCAGCTGCTGCGGGTTACATCAATGGTGAAATTCTTACCGTTGATGGTGGATGGATGGGTCGCTAATGGATCGCATCGCAGCGCTCAAAATTGTTCCCGTCATTGCAATCTCTGAAGCGTCACAGGCAGATGCACTCGCAGAGACTCTGATCAAATCCGGTCTTCCCATCGCTGAAGTCACACTTCGTACTCCATCAAGTCTTGATTCACTTCGGACGATCGCTGCACATAAAGAGATTCTTACCGGCGCTGGGTCACTGAAGAATGAGAGAGATCTCAACGCCGCAATAACTGCAGGTGCGCAATTTGCTGTTTCAGCGGGCTTCTCCCCCGCAATTGCAAAAGAAGCGACCATGCTCAACATTCCCTACTTCCCAGGGGTAGCAACACCAACTGAGATTTTGGCAGCCCTCGAAGCAGGAATCACAACACTTAAATTCTTTCCCGCTGAAACCCTTGGTGGAATTTCAGCGCTAAAAGCGATGGCTGCGCCATTTCCTGGGATTCGTTTTATGCCGACCGGTGGAATCAATCTTGCAAATATGAACGACTACCTTTCATTTACGCCAGTTGTTGCAATTGGTGGCTCATGGATGGTGCCGCAGAAACTGGTCGATGCTGGAGATTTTGCAGAAGTTGAACGTTTAACTCACGAGGCACTCAAGGCGGTTAAATAATGAATATACGTGACAAGGGCGAATGCCTCTTTGACGAAATTTCACTCGGTGAGGTCATGCTTCGTTTAGATCCAGGTGAAGGACGGATCAAGACAGCGCGTAGCTTTACTGCATGGGAAGGTGGCGGCGAATATAACGTCGCCCGCGGATTACGTCGGTGCTTCGGATTGCGTACCGCAGTTGTTACTGCACTTGCTGAAAACGATATCGGAAGGTTGGTTGAAGATTTAATTCTGCAAGGTGGCGTGGACACCCGTTATCTGCAGTGGAAAAACTTTGACGGTATTGGTCGCACGACCCGTAATGGAATCAATTTTACCGAACGTGGCTTTGGTGTTCGCGGTGCAGTAGGTATCTCAGATCGTGGCCACACAGCGGTTTCACAACTCAATAAGAGTTCAATCGATTGGGATGCAATCTTTTCGCAAGGTGTGCGCTGGTTTCATACCGGTGGAATCTTCGCTGGCTTATCTGAAACCACTCCTGAGGTAATTGAAGCCGCAATGATCTCTGCTAAGAAGCATGGCACCAAAATTTCTTATGACCTCAACTATCGCCCAAGTCTCTGGAGCGCAATTGGCGGTCAGGCAAAGGCGCAAGAGGTTAATAAGCGCCTGGCACCGTATGTCGATGTCATGATCGGGAATGAAGAGGATTTCACCGAGTCACTTGGATTTAAAGTAAAAGGCCTCTCGGAGAAATTTACTGAAATCAATCACACTGCCTTTGCCTCTATGGTCGAAGACGTTGTTGCGGCCTATCCAAATTTCGAAGTAATTGCCACAACTTTGCGAAAGGTTCACTCTGCCTCGCTCAATGACTGGAGCGCAATTGTCTGGAGTAAAGAGTCTGGTCTTATTCAGTCTCAGAAGTTTGAAAAGCTTGAGGTGCTCGATCGAGTAGGAAGTGGTGACAGTTTTGCATCAGGGCTGATCTACGGACTTCTTGATGGTCGTTCAATCAACGAAGCGCTCGAACTTGGCGTTGCTCATGGCGCACTTGCAATGACGACTCCTGGAGATACAACCATGGCTTCACTGCGTGAAGTAGAGAAGCTTGCAGGTGGCGGGTCGGCTCGAGTCGAGCGATAACTAGTTCGTTACTTCAAGCAGTCAATTAAGATCTTCGTTAATTCGCGATGGCGGATCATTCCATCGGCAACCGCTGGAACCCAGTTGGTGACGTAACCGAATCCAATCTTTGAATCTAAATCACCGAATCCTTGCTGTCCACCAAATCCATTATGCCCAAAGGTGGTATCGCTGATAGCTGGGCAATGCTGATTATTTGCGATGATAAAGCCGAGTGAGTGAATTGGATGTGGTTGCGGTTCACCGAAAATATTGTCACCTGGATTTGGGTGTGAGATTGCTTCACGGATTGAAGACTCATCGATAATGCGAACTCCATCAGTTTCAGTAACCGCGGCTGAATACATCTTTGCAATAGATCGTGCGTCTGTGATGGCGCCAGCGCCTGCAAGTTCGGCGCGATGGAGCCGAGGATCATTCCATCCGCCATCAATGGATTCGAATGCGGCTTGGTGCGATCCATATCCCATTGCGTGGGCTTGCCAATATTCTTTTGTTCCGTATTCATAGACCGGCATCACATCGGGTTGATCGCTCTTTAGGTGCGCAATATCGAGGTTGTGATTTTCGAGAACTCCAATCCACATTGGAATATTTAGAGGTCCGGCAATCTCTTCTTGCAGTAGCTGATTGATGCGCTTGCCAGTGACATTAAAGAGTATTTTTCCCAAAATATGTCCGATGGACAGTGCGTGATACACAAAGCCACTATCG
>CAJBMC010000058.1 GCA_903954055.1 uncultured Actinomycetes bacterium
AAATCCCGGTGGCTTCTTCGGATATGCAACCTGCTCGCCCCACTTTGCTGAGACAACGGGCCAAGTCCGTCAGATTCTTAAGAAACATCCAGAATTGAGTTTGGTCGATATATCTCAACTACTACCCGACAATTTGCAGCAAGCAGAACGTGAAGGAGCGCTTTCTTTGTGGGGGCATAAGCACAATACCGACTCGATGTTTCTAGCAATCTTTCAGAGAGCGAACTAAACTTTATCCATGAGCGGGATTTCAGCGCCGGAAATTCGGATTACTCCGAGCATCCTTAATGCAGATAGATCAAATCTCTCGTCAGAGATTGGACGTATTGCAGACGTATCTGACTTTATTCATCTCGATGTAATGGATAATATTTTCGTTCCAAACTTCACATTTGATTTCGATGCCGCATCTAAAATTATTCGAGAATGCCCGATTCCGGTCGATGCGCATCTCATGGTTGCGCAGGTCGATGAAATCGCCATCTCCTATGCGCAAGCTGGCGCAGCGAGCGTCACCATCCACGTAGAGTCCGCCAGCGATATTCGAAGTACATGTTTGGGAATCCGTGCTGCCGGGGCTCGTGCGGCGCTAGCCCTCAAACCAGCTACCAGAATTGATGATTATCAAGAGTATCTAGATGTGGTCGATATGTTCCTCATCATGACAGTCGAACCAGGATTCGGTGGCCAATCATTTATCGAAGAGATGCTGCCGAAGATAGCTCAGACTAAGCGCATCATCGGGGATCGACCAATTTGGTTGCAGGTAGATGGCGGAATCTCCTTAGAGACAATTGAACGAGCTGCTGAAGCTGGTGCCGATACATTTGTGGCAGGCAGTGCTGTATTTAAAGCCGATGATCCAGCAGAGATGGTTCGAGCATTGCGAAGTCGAGTCATATCTACGCGGTAGTAATTCTGGGAAACCAGCAGCATCTCTCTAGTAGAATTCCAACATGAAATCATTCGACTCGCTCTGGGTAGAACTAGTGGAAAAACTCGAGGTTCGAGCCGAGGGTTCAGGCACAGTCGCCGCGGTCGATGCTGGTGTTCACACAATTGGTAAGAAGATCATTGAAGAAGCTGGTGAAGTTTGGCTGGCTGCCGAACACGAAAGCAATGAAGCTTTAGCTGAAGAGATTAGCCAGCTTATTTATCATCTCCAGACACTGATGTTGGCCCGCGGTTTAACTCCTGACGATATTTATAAGTTCCTCTAAGAGAGTAGATGAGATGTTAAGAATTGCAGTCCCCAATAAGGGTTCACTCGCTGAATCATCGATCGCGATCTTGAAAGAAGCGGGCTACCGCCAAAGAACCGATTCACGTGATTTGGTGCTCACTGATTCCGCTAATGGAGTTGAGTTCTACTATCTGCGCCCGCGAGATATTGCGATCTATGTCGGATCCGGTGAATTAGAGGCGGGAATTACAGGGCGCGATTTATTGATTGATTCCGCAGCTAAAGCGGAGGAAGTCCTCGCTCTTGATTTCGGAGGTTCTACCTTCCGTTTCGCAGGTCCAGCTGGCTCATCCATGTCTTTCTCATCGATTGCGGGAAAAAGGGTTGCGACGGCGTATCCAGGCTTGGTTGAGAGTTATCTCGCCGGCAAAGGAATCTCTGCTCACGTCGTACGCCTTGATGGCGCTGTCGAAAGCTCGGTCAGATTAGGTGTCGCCGATCTCATCGCAGATGTTGTTAGTACGGGAAACACCCTTCGTCAGGCAGGTCTTGAGGTTTTTGGAGATCCAATCCTTACCTCGGAAGCGATTCTGATTAAGCGCGATGGTGCCGATGTTCCACCAGGTCTGGATATCTTGATTCGTAGATTGCAAGGTGTTGTAACTGCCCGTCAGTACGTTCTCTTAGATTACGACGTACCAAAGGTTTCAGTGACACAAGCATGTGCAATCACTCCAGGGCTCGAGTCTCCAACAATCTCACCGTTACAGAAGGATGATTGGGTTGCCGTTCGTGCGATGGTTTTGCGCACAGAGACCAATCGCTTAATGGATGAACTGTGGGCACTTGGTGCACGTGGCATTCTGGTGACAGATATTCACGCTTGTCGACTTTAATTACTTCCGGGTTGCGCCAGCTTCTTCTACCTCTTCACGGGTAATACCAAGCAAGTAGAGAACAGAGTCAAGGTAAGGCGCAGTGAGAGAACTATCAGCTGCTGCTTTCACTGCTGGTTTTGCGTTAAATGCAATGCCAAGTCCTGAAGCTGCAATCATGTCGAGATCATTTGCACCATCACCAATCGCGATAGTTTGATCTAGGGAAACGCCTTCGATTGCCGCGAAGTCACGGAGCGCATCTGCTTTTGCGGCGCGATCAATAACAGGGCCGATGACTTGACCGGTGAGTTTTCCGTCGAGAATTTCAAGAGTATTGGCTCGGTAGTGGGAGATACCAAGTTCTTTCAGAATTGGTTCAATCACGGCAGTAAAGCCACCTGAGACAACCGCGACGCTATGTCCTAGCTTCTGCAAGGTAGTGACCAAGGTTCGCGCGCCTGGAGTTAAGAGGATCTCGGATCGCACCTCATCAATGACGCTCGCTGGCAAACCTTCTAGGAGAGCGACCCTCGCCTTTAAGCTCGCTTCGAAATCAAGTTCACCGGCCATTGCCCGATCTGTGATTTCCTTTATCTCAGCTTCTCTTCCAGCACGCGCTCCTAAGAGTTCAATTACCTCTTGTTGTATGAGCGTCGAGTCAACGTCCATCACGACTAATTTCTTCGCCCAACGCATCAGGCCACCCGGGGAGACAGCGATATCGACGGAGTGAGAATTGGCAACAGTAGCCAAAGCTGGTCGGATGCAATTCTTATCGACCTCGGAGACTACAAATTCGATTGCAGTTACTGGATAACTCGCGGTGCGATGAATTCGTTCGATATTCCCACCGTGTTCAGCAATCTCGGACGCTATCGCGCCAATGGCGGCTGGCGCCAGCGGATTTCCAAGTGCGACGACATGCATTAAGCCTGACTTAGCCGCGATGGTTGAGCTTTCTTGGCTCTGGAAAGAGGTAGCAATATCGACGCCAAGTTTTTCAGCACAGAGATTTAAGTCTTCATCAATCGCTTCCTGGTGATCTGGATTGAGCGAGATGAGTACCGTCAAAATGACGCGGTCACGAGCGACTACTTGTTCGATATCGAGGACGGTAATTGCAAAAGGGGAGAGGGTCTCAAAGAGCGCCTGTGTGATTCCTGGAGTATCGACGCCGGAGAGAAGGATAAGTCCGGTAAATTGGCTCATATCGTTGCTCATATACGCAAGGTTAGTACGAATCACTCGTAAGGCGCTCCATTTTTGACGAGGATTTCACTATGAAAGATATATCGTGCTCGCATGGCCGGAGAGTACGTATTGGAGCTGCGCGACATATCTGTCCGTCGTGGCGAACGCGAAATTCTCGGTCCCCTGAATTTTGCTATCCGCCCACAGGAAAGATGGGTAGTGCTGGGTCCCAATGGGGCAGGAAAATCAACACTTCTGCAAATCCTTGCAACTCGAATATTCCCAACAAAAGGTTCAGTTCACCTTCTCGATAAAGAGATTGGAAGAGTTGATCTATCTGAGTTGCGAACAAGAATTGGAATCTGTGGGGCGCTGATTTCAGAGGATATTCCAGCCGACGAAAAAGTCCGAGATGTGGTTCTGACAGCGGCATACGCGATTCTCGGTCGCTGGAATGAAGCATACGACTTATGGGATGAATCTAGAGCTGTCGCGCTACTAACAACATTTGGAGTACGAGATCTCGCAGAACGTACCTACGGCACCTTGAGCGAAGGCGAACGTAAGAGAGTGCAAATATCCCGAGCGCTCATGGCAGATCCAGAACTCTTGCTCCTTGATGAACCCGCAGCTGGTCTCGACCTTGGAGGTCGAGAGGATTTGTTGCGCCGATTCTCAATCGTTGCTGCGGACCCGCTCGCTCCCGCTTCGATCTTGGTCACCCATCACATCGAAGAGATTCCCGAAGGCACAACACACGCTTTAATTCTCAAAGACGGTAAGGCCGCGGTATCGGGACCGGTTGCTGATGTGATCACTAGCCAACATATTTCAGCGATTTTCGAGCTTCCGATAACTGTTGTGCGTGAAGGAAATCGATTCTTCGCACGTTCTTAAACTATGCATTTTAATGTTAATGAAGTCCACCAATCGTGGCGGCCATTCTTCCAAGAACATGCGATCCTCATCAACGATATTCTCGCTGCAGTCGGTAATAGCGAATATACGCCAGAGCGAGAAAACATCTTTAGAGCTTTTACAACCCCTAAGAACGAACTCAAGGTTGTGATCTTCGGTCAAGATCCTTATCCAGGTGCCGGCATCGCAGATGGTTTGGCTTTCTCATCTAGAGCAACTGCTCCAATCCCAGCCAGTCTTAGAAATATCTTCCGCGAATACTCTGCTGACCTGGGCTATCCAGCCCCAACGTCACCGGATTTATCACAATGGGCAAGAAATGGAGTCTTGTTGCTCAATCGCTCATTGACTACGGTAACCGGCGAACGAAATTCGCATATAAAGAGTGGCTGGGGAACATTTACCGAAGCAGTAGCGCGTGAACTCGCAGCGCAGAACATCGCGGCGATTCTCTGGGGAAATTCGGCTAAGGAGCTATCCCAACTCTTCCCGCTTTCGGTTGAATCAGTTCATCCCAGTCCATTATCTGCACGACGTGGTTTCTTCGGGAGCAGACCATTTTCCAGGGTTAATGAGTTGCTTGCCCAATCGGGGCGAGAGACCGTCAATTGGAAGTTATAGAGAAAGGCCCCCAAGATTTCTCCTGAGGGCCTTCTCGTTAATTGCTTATCTCCGGATTAACCAATCCAGCCATCGATAGGTGATTGCAAGAAGAAGACTACGAAGAGCGCAGCCACGAGCAAGAGGAGTGGGTGAACCTCTTTGCGTCGTCCTTGAATCGTGCGAATGACCACATGTGTGATGAATCCAGCACCGATACCTACAGAGATGTTATATGTGAATGGCATCAAGATGATTGTGAGGAATGCTGGAATAGCAATTCCATAATCAGCCCAATCGATTCCACTGATCTGTGTCATCATCAAGAATCCAACGATGATGAGTGCAGGAGTTGCAGCCTCGTAAGGAATCATTGCAACTGCTGGTGCGAAGAGCGTTGTGAGCAAGAAGCAAACACCAGTAACAACTGATGCAAGACCTGTGCGAGCACCTTCTCCAACACCTGAAGCTGATTCGATATAGCTTGTGTTGGATGAGATGCTTGCTGCGCCACCTGCAATAGCAGCTAATGAGTCAACGAGGAGAATCTGTTCGTTGTAAGGGATGTTTCCATCCTTATCGATGAGTCCACCTTCATGACCGATTGCTGTAACTGTTCCAACAGTGTCGAAGAAGTCTGAGAGCAAGAGAGTGAAGACGAGTAGCACTGCAGCTACAAGGCTAATCTCCTTGAAGCCACCGAAGAGGCTGAAGTGGCCTAAGAGACTGAAGTCAGGGCTCTGAATCCACTTGCTAGGAACTGCCGGCACATTGAGTGACCAGCCCTTTGGATTAACGTAATCACCTGATGGGATAACAAAGCCCTTGTACTCCGGTGGCAACTTGCCGGTGCCATTAGTCATAAGGTCGACGCCACCCTTGGCAATAAAGCCAGCGTGAATCTTAAATGCCTTCTCGGCGATAACAGCGAGGACGGTAGCTACTGAAATACCGATCAGAAGCGCACCCTTAGTCTTCTTCACCATCAGAGCGATCATTAAGAATAGACCGATTGCGAAGATGATAATTGGCCAGCCGACAAGAGTTCCATCAGCTCCGAGAGTTACTGGAACTGGTCCAGCGCCAGTACGACGAACGAACCCTGAATCTACAAGACCGATCAGTGCGATAAAGAGACCGATACCTACTGAGATAGCAATCTTCAATTGTCCAGGTACCGCCTTGAATACCGCAGTACGGAAGCCGGTAAGAACGAGGACGGTAATGATCAAACCTTCGAGAACGATGAGTCCCATCGCATCTGGTCATGACATCTGCTTTGCGATGACGACCGCAACAAATGTATTGAGTCCAAGACCGGTTGCGAGTGCTAATGGGTAACGTCCGACAACTCCCATCAGGATTGTCAGCACACCAGCTACGAGAGCTGTAGCAGCTGCAATGAGTGCAATGTGGGGAGTCTTTCCGCCACCAATGAAGTTGCCGTACTTGTCCGGTGTATAACCGATGATGAGTGGGTTAAGAACCACGATGTAAGCCATAGTAAAGAATGTGACGAGTCCGCCACGCACTTCACGACCAACCGTAGATCCACGTTCTGATATTTTGAAATAACTATCGAGCATGGTCGACCTTCCTGATTTTGTTAACGGGGGTGTTTGCGACCCCGTGTGAAATGACGGCTCACAGACCGAGGGAAGTTCTGGAAGTCTAAAAGAGGGCTCTTTAACGTTGGGTCAGGCGCGCCACGACGCCAAGGGAAATTGCGACTGAGTTACCTATCAGTACGGCAAAGAGGAGGGTTCCGATGCCGACTTTTCCGCCGAGCAAAGCCCCGATGATCAGTACGGTGACTTCGATACCAAGTCGAACCCGGCCAACTCGAATCCCCGTCTTCTGATGAATTCCAGTCATGGCACCATCTCGGGGTCCAGGGCCAAGGCCACAGGTGATGTAGAGGGATGAGCCAATTCCTACGAGCGCAATACCGATTAAATCGAAGCAAACACCAGCGAAGAGTGAACTCTGTTTTGGAAATATCCCGATACCGATTTGGATGAAAGATGCAATCAAAACGATATTTGATAGCGTGCCAAATCCCGGACGCTCGCGAAGCGGAATCCAAATAAGAAGTACTACGACTGAGATTAGAAAAGTTGAGACTCCGAGCGGGAATCCAGTTTTCATTGAAATACCTTGTGCGAAGACGGTCCAAGGAGCGTTACCGACGTTGCCTTGGACAAGGAGTGAATCTCCAAGGCCAAAGATCG
>CAJBMC010000059.1 GCA_903954055.1 uncultured Actinomycetes bacterium
AAGCCAAGAAGGTAATGGAATCCGGTAAGGCGCAATTAATCTGGTTAGGTCAAGAAGCTGACTTCCTTGGAATGCATGTTCCAGATGGAGTATTAACAGTGCCAATGGCCTGCCAGAGCGAAGGCGCACTTCAGATTTATGTCGAGCCAGTGCAATCAGCGCCACAGGTGATGATTGTCGGACGCTCTCCAATGGCAGTTACTTTGAAGCAGTTAATCGAAGTACTTAATTGGCGCGTTCAGTTAGTTGATTTTGCTGATTTCACCACAACAATGGTTTCAGATACATCTGTTGTCATTGTCGCAACGCAAGGACATGGCGATGAAGAAGCGACAGAAGTTGCGCTTCCTGCAAACCCTGTCTATCTCGGAGTTGTTGCATCTCGCAAGCGCGGTGCAGCAGTTCTTGCATACCTTAACGATCGCGGATTCTCACAGAGCCAGATCGAGAAGATCCAACTTCCAGCAGGTCTAGATCTCGGACATACAACTCACCGCGAGATGGCTGTCTCAATTTTGGCCGAGCTTGTACAACTGCGTGCATCAGGAGCACTTGTACAGAAGAACTCACGTATCAATCTGCCACTCGTACAGCCAGTCGAAGTAATCGACTTGGTCTGTGGAATGACAGTTGCTGCAGAAAAGTCGAACCGACCTTTCGAGTATGAAGGAACAACGTATTACTTCTGTGCACCAGGATGTCGTACGAGTTTTGAAAAAGATCCAAGTTCGTTTATCAGCCAGGAGGCAAAATGCTAATCTCGCAAACGATCGTAGTAGAAGAGCCAATCGACAATGTATGGGCCTTCTTCGACGATATTCCTCAGGTCGCCGCTTGTATTCCAGGCGCAGACCTCACCGATAAACTCGCAGAGGATCATTACGGTGGAGATGTCATCATCTCTGCTGGTCCAGTAAAGCTTGAGTTCGCTGGCCAGGCACAGGTCCGTAGCCGCGACAATGCAAAGAAGATCATCACAATCGATGCATCTGGTTCCGATAAGAAAGGTCGCGGAGAAGCGCAGGCAATCTTGATTGCAGCTCTCTCACCAACATCTGGCGGAACAACGGTAAAGATTTCACTCGACCTCGTCGTATCAGGTGCCGCAGCTCAGTTCGGTCGCGGACTTATCGCCGATGTGACAGCAGTTCTTGTTAATCAGACAGCGGGCAGCATGCAGGCTCGCATGAAGGCAATTGCAATGGGTCTTGATCCCAACACAGTCGGTGGCCCTAAGGCTGCAAGTGGTGTTGCAATTGCAATGACAGTTGTTAAGAAGTCAGCGACGAGAACATTCTCTCGCTTCTTCCTTCCCTACAAGCCAGTAGCACGTCGCTAAAGAGAGAAGAGGAAAAAATATGAGTCTATGGGGAATCGGAAATCTGATTCTGTTAGTTGTGATCGTCCCAGTTCTTGTTGCTCTTCTCAATACGCTCCTTGGCGCAATCGAGAGCATTCGTGGAGCTGCAGATGATGCACTTAGTGGCGGAGTCGCTTTGATCGGCGAACTCGACACAACACCAGCGCTACTGAAGAAGACAGATGCAGTTATCGCAGATGTTGCTAACGGCGCAGTCCGTTATGCCGGACCAGTTTCTAAGTTGCTTGGATAAGGAGAGAAAATGCCACAGCAAGCAGTATTCACATTAATCCTGGCAACGCTCATCATTGCAGCGGCTGCACTCGGACTTTCACGAGTCATCATTCACCTCCGTTCAGTCGTTAAGTCACTTGATGCACTTGAAGGCGGAGTCGCAGTTATTGTTGAAAAGACAGCAACTGTTCCATCAGTTGTCACCTCAGTGAATGCGAGCCTTAAGCCGGTTCGCGACTTCGCGGAATCGATCTAGGGGGAATAACAATGGATTTCACTAATCACACCGGTTGGCTTGTCGGTTACGTCATCGCAACAGTTGTTGTCCTTGTCGTAGTCGCACTCGTTGTTCCAATCTTGCTGCTCGCCCATAAAATCGGCGGACAGGCAAAGCGCATTAATTCCGGCCTAGAAGGCGCAGTTGTAAATACAGCTGGCCTTAAGGGACTCAACGTCACAATCGCATCAGCCACAGCGATTACGGCAGGACTTAACCGTGGCCGTACGAAGTTGGGAGGCTGACCTCATGGATTCAAACGTTCACTCACTATGGGTTCTAGCAAATATCCTCGGTGCTGTAGTTGTAGTGGCTGTTGCCGCACTTCTAACAATCTTGGTTTTGCTTGTTCGCACAATTGATCAGCGCGTTGCACAGATTCGCGCAACTCTGACAGCTGCGAAGGCCAATACAGCAAATACAGAACTTATTAATCAGACAGCAGCAGCGGTAGATGCAGTCTTGGCAGAAGGCCTAGAACACCATCTATTCCTCGGACGTGTATTGGATAAGGTGCGCTCATGACATCACTTCAGCTCTGGTCAGTAATTGACATTGTTGCTCTCATCGCAGGTCTTGCAATCTATCTCTTCATCGTCGGTCGCCAGCTCACAGCTGTCGCTGGAAAGCTGGAAGAAGCTGCTGATCTCGTCTGGGCAATCAAGGCAGATGCAGATGCAATCGAGCCAGGTCTCAATCGCATCAACCGCACAGGTGGCGTTATCGCTGGTGCACTTCCACTCCTCTACACATTTGCAGAGGGAATCGTTGTGGGAGCTACCTATGTTCCAGAACCAGAAGGAACACATCCAAAGCCAAACTTCCCAGCAATGGGTACACGTCGCTCACGTCTCTTCGACGGCGTTGGTGCAAAGATCGTTTAAAGATACTTAACTAGTCGCGATTATTTGGATCGCGCTTAGTGGTCAATGGGTCGGTGAATGCATTTGAGTATTCACCGATCCATTCGTCTTTCCACGCCTGCTCGTACTTCTCATCATTACAACTTGGCTCGTATACCGCTAGCAATTCATGGGCTATCTGAGTGCGGTGGCGTTGATTTCCGCCGAGGATTTCATACCAACAAATATGTAAATTAAATTTATTGCCAGCGCGCGCAACCCATGCGGCCGATTTTGGATGTTTAAAGGGAAAACCTGCCGTGCTTAAATCGGCGCTCTCACCGACATAGATAACAGAGAACTCCTGTGACTTACCCTCTGCATCATCGAGGCACATCACCGCATAGACAGCAGGGATGCGAGGAGCGGTCCACCCAGCGAGGGCGCGAGGGCCCTCAAATGGGTATCCAGCAAGGGATCCGAGTCGGATCATTCCTCCATGCCATCTTCCCAGTCTTGATCTTCAGACATTGTCTCGGCCTTAATAATTTCAAAGACAGGTAGCTGTGCAGTCTTTACCGCCTCATTGAAAATCTCAAGCGCTGCATCAACGGCGATATCTGAACTAGGTGCTTCAACGATGATCTGTGCGCCATAGCTATGTGTTCCGGCGCCGGTGGCGATACCGCTATAGATTGCAACTGCATCAGCGAGTTCTACTACCTCGGCAAGGGTAATTTCACGATCACCTTCGGCGAAGATGGAAACACTGAACTTCATGATGAACTCCCTGATTTGTTGGCTATCGGATAGAGACGAGCTTGCGGCTGAATTCTTCCAGAGACTTCAAGTTATGTCCTGATACAACTTCGTCGATGAATGGGTCAGCGATAATCATCCCCATCGAGGTTGGAACATACTTTTCAGAGTTACCTTTATGAGGATTCATCCATACAACGCGGTAGGCGATACGCGATAAGGCCTCCATCGACTTTGCCAAGGTCGCTGGTTCGCCGCGATCGAGGCCATCAGAACAAATCACCACAATCGCTCCGCGCCCCATTCGGCCGCGTCCCCACTTCTTTAAGAAGGTCATGATGGCATCGCCAATACGTGTGCCACCCTCCCAATCCATTACCTCGCTACCGGCGAGCTCCATCGCTTGATCTGGGTTGCGATTAGAGAGCGAGCGAGTAACCCGGGTAAGGCGAGTACCGAATGCGAAGACTTCAACCTTCTGATTGGCTCGTCGGGCAGAGTAGGCGAGCTGTAGAAGATTGCGCGAATAATCTGCCATCGATCCAGAGATATCTAAGATAAATACAACAGGACGCAACTTCTCTTTACGTTTCATATAGTAAATCTCGCGGCTCTCACCCATCTGACGCATATTCTCGCGAACATAGCGGCGCATGTTGAGATTCTTACCTTTATTGGTGCTTTGAATTCTGCGAGTACGACGAATCGGTGGGTTGAGGCGAATCGTCGCCATCATCTTTCGTAGCGCTGCTAACTCTTCCGGTGTGCACTCATTAAATGATTTGTTGCGGAAAATTTCATGGCTCGCAGCCATAAATCCCATCTTGGATTCATCCCCTGGTTCGCCATCTTCTTGACGTTCATTCTCTGGAATTTCAACGGTCGCAGTGGTGCTAACTTGTGCACGAAACTTCTTCTTGATTTCGCTCTCTTCCTCTGGAAAATTATTGAAGAAGAAGCGTTGAAAAATCTCGTTATATAAAGGGATATTGTCGCGTCGGCGAACCAGCGTTGTGCGCCCGCCCCAATAGACATCCATGATGTCTGAGATATCTAAGACGCCTACCGCTCTGCAAAATGTAATGACATCGTCAGAGCCAATAACTAACCCCGCAGCGCGGAGCTCTTGGGCGAATTCAACGAAGAGTTCATCAAACCCCTCAGAGAGAGGCATCAGCGACTATCTCCGCAATCGAGGATGAGACGTATTCGAGATCATCGCGTCCCTTAATGATTGAACCTAAAGTTTGGGTAGCGCTCTCGGTATCGAGAGATTGTGCGCCAATAGCATCGAGTGACTCGACCCAGTCAATGGTCTCGGCAACGCCTGGAGACTTTTCAAGCTCCATCTCGCGCAACTTATTAACGGTTCCGACAACCTGTGATGCAAGTGAATCTGAGACGTTAGGAACGCGTGACTTTACGATTGCAACTTCTTGCTCTGCCGGTGGGAAACCAATCCAGTTGTAGAGGCAACGACGCTTGAGCGCATCATGGAGTTCGCGAGTTCGGTTCGAGGTCAAGATAACGATTGGGCGTGATTCGGCCTTAATGGTGCCGATTTCTGGGATCGTGATTTGGAAGTCAGAGAGAAGTTCAAGCAAGAACGCTTCGAACTCATCATCTGCACGGTCGACTTCGTCAATCAGCAATACTGACTTGTTTCCTGCGCGAATAGCTGCAAGGAGAGGACGCTCGATAAGAAACTTGGGACCGAAGAGATCATCAACTGCCTTATCACTTACTTCGCTCTCGTTGAGTGCGCGAATCTGAAGCATCTGGCGCGCGTAATCCCACTCGTAGAGAGCTTGGTTGGTATCGATACCTTCGTAGCACTGCAAGCGAATCAGCGAACGTCCCAAAATCTTTGCGATGCTCTTTGCAAGTTCGGTCTTACCGACACCGACTTCACCTTCGAGAAGAATCGGGCGGCCAAGCTTCATCGAGATCAACATTGATGTTGCTAATCCACGATTGGCGATATATCCGATCGATGCGAGCTCTGTAATGAGTTCGTCGACGGTCAGCGAATCAAATGGTTCTGAAAGCATGAGTAAGGCCTAACGTGATTGAAGGAGAAGGTTTACTTAATTTTGTTTTCTTGAACGAGGCTGCCGATTGAACCAGCGCCTAACTTGCCGTCGCGGATGAGAGTTTCGCGCCATGCAGTTGCAAGAGATGCACCTTCATCTTGGATATAACCTTCGAAGGTAACGTCTTTCATGTTGCGGCAGACCTTATTTGGGTTGCACTCTTCGTCGAGCTCTTCCATCTTCTCGCCCTGGGCAGCCCAGATAGAGCTCAACGCTTGACGAGCTAGATCGCTTTCAACTGACACGGGAGACCTCCAGATAATTGTGACCTGAAGCATATCAGCCACCATATTTCTCGCTACTTGAAGTGAGCCTCGCTACCCTTTCGCATATGAACCTTTCGCATCTGAAGAAGCGGATCGCAATCACTGTGGCCATCGCCATCGCACCGTGTGCGATTGCAGCTCCGGCTCCAGCAGCCTCTCCTGCGACGGTCAATGTCTTTGCCGCCTCTAGCCTTCAGGTGCAGTACACAGCCCTTGCTAAGAAATTTATGGCTGCCCATCCTGGCGCAAAAATCAATATCTCATTTGGTTCTTCTACAACGCTTGCAAGCCAAATTGCAGCAGGTGCACCGGTAGATATCTTTGTTTCAGCAGATCGCTCCGCCATGGCGACCGCAAGTTCTGAGATTACTTCTCCCGTTGATTACCTCGTTAATCAAGTCGTTCTCGCAGTTCCGGCTAACTCAGCAATCTCTAAAATTTCTGATCTCAACAAATCAATAAAGTGGATTCAATGTGCACATACCGCGCCGTGTGGGATTGCTGCCGATAAGGCGCTCGCTGCCGAAACTGGAATTACAACCGCACCGGTCTCATTGGAAGCATCAGCCTCAGCCACATTGGCCAAGTTACTCGCCGGCGCAGTTGATGGAGCAATTGTTTATAAGACTGATGTGATTGCAAATCCAACAAAGATTAAGGCAATTTACTTTAAAGATTCGGCTGCGGCATCAACGACCTATCAAATTGGAATCTCAAAATCAGCGATAGCGGCTAAGAATCGATTAGCGTCAATATTTCTATCAAATATGAAGAGCGTCAATGTTCTTAAATCTCTTGCCAAGGCAGGCTTTCAGATAGATAACGTGAGATAAATTGATGAAGCAGATCAAGGTAGATCCAATCTCAAGAGTACTTGCATTTACTGCAATTGCATTTATCTCACTCCCCATCATTGCTCTTGTTATCAAAGTTCCATGGTCAACTTTTTTCTCATCGCTCTCACAATCTGATTCGTTAGTTGCGGTAAAGCTCTCGCTATGGACATCGATTCTCTCGGCAGTGATCTCACTAATGTTGGGTGTTCCGCTCGCCTGGTGGCTCGTAAAATCAAATGAGCGCATCACCAGATTTATTCGCCCACTTGTGCTTGCTCCCATTGCGCTGCCCCCAACCGTTGCCGGACTCGCCTTATTAGGCCTCTTAAGCCGAAAAGGATTACTCGGCACATATATCTACAATCAATTTAATTGGCAGATGCCATTTACATCAGTCGCAGTTATTTTCACTGGCATCTTTATCGGAGTTCCATTTCTAGTATTAATAACAGAATCAACTTTCCGACAATTACCAGAAGATATTGAAGATGCTGCAGTTGTCGATCGCGCGAGTAATAGCGAACTATTTAGATTAATCGCACTGCCTCAAGCGCGAGGTGGAATCATTACTGGACTGCTCTTGGCATGGGCGCGCATACTTGGAGAATTCGGCGCGACGATGATGTTCGCAGGTTCGATGCCTGGGATTACTCAGACCTGGACGATTCAGATTTATCAGCAGTTAGAGATCAATCCAGATACCGCCTATGCGCTCAGCTTCTTAATGGTTTTGATTGCGATGGCTATCTTCGTGCTCATACGTAATCCACTCAAAGATGCATTTCGCCGATAAGTCATTAAGATTGGTGCATGTCTGAGAAGCTAACGCACATCAATGAAGATGGCCATGCACATATGGTCGATGTCTCTGATCGCGCCGTCACCGAACGAATCGCTTCTGCATCCGGCAAGGTTCTCTTATCTGCCGAAGTATTGGCTCTGATTGCAAATGGCACCGCACCTAAAGGTGATGTCCTGGCAACCGCACGTGTTGCAGGAATCATGGGAGCAAAGAAGACATCAGAGCTGATCCCACTCTGTCATCCGATTGCAATTTCGAGCGTTAATGTAGAACTCACTGTGGTTGCAGATGGCGTTGAAATTTCAGCTACCGTCAAAATCAATGACCGTACCGGTGTTGAGATGGAGGCGTTGACTGCGGTTTCGATTACAGCGTTGACAATCATTGACATGATTAAGGCCCTTGATCCAGGAGCAACAATTGTAAATATTCGCGTCGATGAGAAAGATGGCGGAAGAAATGGCCACTGGAAGCGTTCATGAAGCGCGCAGTTGTCATCACCGCAAGTAACCGCGCATTTAACGGTATCTACGAAGATCGCTCGGGCCAGATTCTTTTAGCTGGATTGCGCGAGCTCGGTTATGAAATTCCTGAAGTAACGCTCCTGCCTGATGATGCAGAACAAATCGCTGCCGCTATCAAGAGCGCAATCGATAGCGAAGTTGATTTAGTTGTCACCACCGGTGGTACTGGAGTTTCACCATTTGATCTCACGCCAGAAGCGACCGAACCGTTAGTCGAAAAGAAGATGCCTGGAATCCTAGAAGCTCTCCGGGCCTATGCGCGCGAAAAGGTTCCCACAACAGATCTATCTCGTGGAGTCGCTGGCGTTACTAAGAAGTCTCTGATTATTAATCTCCCAGGTTCTCCTGGCGGTGCAAAAGATGGTCTTGTGATCATCGAAAGACTCGCATCCCATATCCACGACCAAATTGCCGGACATGATCACAGCGTCGGTAACTGATCAGCCAATCGTTCTGCAGAATTTAATTGATTCTGTAAAGACGATACAGGCCGGTGCGGTATCAATCTTCTCTGGCGACGTTCGCGATAACGATGGAGATAAGCAGGTGGAGTCACTGACCTACGAGATCCATCCATCAGCCCAGAAAGTCATTGAAGAAATCACAGCTCGTATCGCCGCTAAGCACGAGATTATCAACGTCGCTGCCGTCCATCGATACGGCGCAATTCCAATGGGCGAGAGCGCTTTTACGGTTGTAGTATCGGCAGTCCATCGTGGCCCAGCATTTGCTGCATGCGATGAAATCGTCACAGTTGTTAAGGCCGAGCTACCAATCTGGAAATACCAGGTTTTTGCAGATGGAACATCAGAGTGGGTGAATAGCGCATGACCAAGTTGATCGACACATTCGGTCGCGCTCACCGCGATATGCGCGTCTCACTGACAGATCGCTGCAACCTTCGTTGCACTTATTGCATGCCACATGACTTTGCAGCATGGATGCCGTCAGCTGATCTCCTCACAACAGATGAACTCATCACCATTATTAAAGTTGCTGTCGAAGAAGGTATCGATCAGATTCGTCTTACTGGCGGCGAGCCGATGCTCCGCCCAGATATTGTTGAAATCGTCTCTCGTATCTCTTCCATTGATAACGCACCTAAGTTGTCTATGACAACAAATGGCTTAGCGCTAGCAAAGCTGGCAAAGCCACTTGTTGATGCAGGTTTGAAACGAATCAATATCAGCCTCGATACTTTAGATCGCGATGTATTTAAGAAGATGACGTATCGCGACCGTATCGACGATGTCTTCGCTGGCATCAAAGCTGCAAAAGAGGCGGGCCTTACACCGGTAAAGATCAATACCGTTCTTATGCGCGGCATCAATGATGGCGAAGCGATTTCACTATTGAAGTGGGCACTTGCTGAGGGACTTAACCTTCGCTTCATCGAACAGATGCCACTCGATGCCGGTGGAATTTGGGACCGCACCCAATTGATTACTGCAGATGAAATCTTCACAACGCTCGGCACTGAATTTGATTTAACTCCAGTGCCAGATCGAGGATCTGCACCAGCGGAAGAGTTCTACGTTAATGGTGGTCCAGCAACGGTTGGTGTTATCGGCAGTGTTACTCGCTCATTCTGTGGATCATGTGATCGCGTTCGTCTTACCTCAGATGGACAGATCCGTAACTGCCTCTTCTCTATGGCAGAGACGGATCTTCGTTCAATTCTCCGTTCAGATATTTCTGATGGCGAAAAGATTGAGTCGATTCGAAAGATGTTCCATTCGACAGTGGCGGCAAAGCTTCCTGGCCACGGTATTAACGACCCAAGCTTTATTCAGCCAAATCGCCCAATGTCAGCTATTGGCGGTTAAGCCCCGCCTGCAAATTGCGGCAAGACATCGATTGAATCTTCTGCCGTAATCGTGTGCATTAAATCCACAGTAGCAATCTCATTTACCAAATATGAGCAGCGCTGAATAATTTTTCCAAGTTCAGGAAATTCATGAATTGCCTGCTCGATTACATCACCGAGAGTTGAGCCATCAAATAACGCGCTCTCGACACCTGTTGCTGCGCGAGATGCGGCATAGAAATTTACCCGTGCCATTGCTTAGGCCGATGCTCGGTTGAGAATATTTACCTCTGTAGTGCTGAGGTGCACAACCTCAATGATTTCATTGAGCTGCTCGACGGTGCGAGCAGAGGCAATCGGAGTAGATACTGCAGGGTTGGCTCGCAACCATGCCAGCGCAATTGCAGATGGGGTTGAGTTATGTGATCGAGCAATATCAGTCAGTGCATCGACAACTGCCCATCCGCGATCTGTTTGGTAGTCAGTTACTCCGCCGGCGCGAATGGAATCGACTGTGACTCCCTTACGATATTTTCCGGTCAAGAATCCGCGTGCAAGTGAGAAGAATGGCAGCGCTGATATGCCATTGGAGCTAACGACTGCAGCTTGCTCAGATTCGAATGGATTGCGCTCCATTAAGTTGTAGTGATCCTGCAGCGCAACATATTTTGGTAATCCTTCACGATCCGAAATATCAATCGCTTCTTGCAGTCGGGGCGCAGTGTTCTGAGATGCAGCGATGTAGCGCAATTTTCCTTCATTGATTAATTGTTGGTATGCGCCGAGAGTCTCTGCGATAGGTACTTCTTGGTCATCGTGATGTGAATAGTAGAGATCGATGTAATCGGTTTGTAGACGACGAAGCGAGTCGTTACATGCAGCGATAATGTTCTCTGGGCGAAGGCCCGGACGAGTTGAAAGCTTTGCGACCTTGGTAGCGATCACAAATGAACTGCGATCTTGGCCCTGAAGCCAGTTGCCGATAATGGTCTCGGATTCGCCGCCTATATTGCCTTCCTTCCACTCGCTATAGACGTCGGCGGTATCGATGAAGTTGCCACCATGGCTCTTATAAGCGTCCAGAACGGCCCTGGAGAGGCTCTCATCGGCTCCCCAGCCGAAGACATTGCCACCGAGGCAGAGTTCATGAACAACGAGGTCAGTCTCAGGCAAAGTAA
>CAJBMC010000060.1 GCA_903954055.1 uncultured Actinomycetes bacterium
CCAAATGTCACTAGCAAGTACTTGGCACCATTGCGATGTGCCTTGAGGTAGGAAATTGTATTGGAATTATCTTGTTCACCAAAGTTCATACCACCTGGCGCACCTCCACTTGGAAGCTTTCCACCAGGAAACATTCCACCGGGGAAATTTCCACCCATTGGAGGCATGCCACCTCCCATTGGTGGCGTTCCATTTAATGGAAAATGTGGGCGCCCTGAAGCGCCATTACTTCCCGGGCCACCATTCATTCCGCCAAATCCTGCATCACCTGCAACAGGATTAATTGAATTTGTATGGTTACGAACATCGATCGACCATGCTGCCGGGGTGAAGAGAACTCCAGCAATTACAAATGCAGGAATGATGTATTTGCCAAATTTAATCGCCTCACTAAAGAGGAGCGCTACCGAGATCACGATAATTGCCAGTTGGGCATAAGTCGCCCACTTCAGATAGCCGCTATAGAGCGAGCTGAAATAAAGCGCTGATAAACCAGCCACATTGAGCAGAATAACGATGTGCCAATGCTTCACTTCTTTCAAAGAGAGCGCGATTGCGCCGGCTGAAATAATCGCAACTGGGATTGCAAGTGAACTTGTATAGAACTGATGGATACCTGCAACCGCAGAGAACATCGCAAAGAATGTTACAAACCATAGTGTAAAGAAAACAACGACTGGCTTTGAAATCTTAAGGATGAAGAGAATCACTATCGCCGCAATTGCAGTTGGAATAATCCATGCAATCTGTCCGGCAACCTCAGCACTAAAGATTCTCTGAATTCCTGCATGGCCACCAAATGGTGGAGTAAATGATCGGAAAGTTGGGTCATCGGTTGCAGAAGATAGCGCCGATGTCGTTGCACTGAATCGACCTAAGCCGTTATAGCCAAAGACCATTTCAAATGGGTTGTTGTGATAAGTGCCGCCTACATATGGGCGATGTGAAGCAGGAATCAAAGCAACGGTAATAATCCAAGTCAATGAAAGAACTAGTGATGTACTTCCAGCAATAAGTAAGTCAATTACTTTCTTGCCAACTGTTCCTTGAGTAAAGAACCACGCGATGATCAACGCAGGCCATAGCGCCCAAGCTTCAAGCATGTAGGTATGGAATGCGAGCGCAATCCACGCTCCAGAAATTACCAAATATTTACGTCGGCTCTGCATTAGCGCCTTAGCTGCATAGTGCCCAGCAATAGCTAGTGTCAGTAGAAAAAATAATTGTGGCTGATTTGAACGAGAGACTGCAATTACGATTGGTGTCGCTGCGACGATGGCACCAGCAAGAATTCCCGCGGTCCGGCCAAAGAGCATCTTTGTCGTGATTGCAACAACGACAACAAGTGCAATCGCTGCCAAGGCATTCGGTGCAGTAATTGCCCAAGTGCTAAAACCAAAGATGCGCGCAAATATCGCCGGCACCCAATAGGACCCTGGAATCTTGTCCAGCGTCACGGTTCCGGCGGGGTCGATTGCTCCGAAGAAAAAGTTTCTAAAGTTAACGCTCATGCTTCGAGCAATCGCGGCGTAATACTCAGACCTCGAAACATCTTGTAGTTTCCATAAGGTCAATAGCCCCGAGGCTAGAGCCAGCGAGGCGACTCCCAATGACCATTCTTTATCGCGAAGAATTCTCTGCTTCATGGGTGAAGAGTGCCATCTATTGCTGAAAAAACTCTGAGGGTCGACTCTGCGATTTGTGGGATTAGACTTCCTGTCATGCATGAGTTCACACCGGAGATCGAGAAGGTTGCGCAAGAGATTCTCGAATACAGCCTCACTAGATTGAAGGACAATCCCCCGTTGGATGGTCCAAAATCTGAGGCAGAGCTCTTTGAGATTGTTGGAAATACCATCACCGAATCCGGGCTTGGTGGCAGTCAGACTCTCGAACTCTTTGTTCAAACACTTGCACCTGCATGTATCTCGACCGATCATCCCCGATATTTGGCATTCATTCCCTCTGCGCCAACAGAGCTTGCAAACCTCTTTGATCTCGTCGTTGGAGCATCAGCTCTCTATGGCGGTTCGTGGTTAGAGGGAGCAGGTGCGGTCTTCGCTGAGAATCAAACTCTCCGTTGGCTATCCGATCTTGCGGGTCTTCCAGATAGCGCCGGCGGAGTCTTTGTTCAAGGTGGCACTATTGGAAATCTTTCGGCACTTGTTGCGGCACGTAAAGAGGCACGTAATCAACATCCCGATATTAAACGTTGGGCAGTTGCATGTTCAAGTGAGGCACATTCTTCTATTGCATCTGCGACAGAAGTTATGGATGTTGATTTAATTAAAGTTCCGGTGCATCCCGACGGAATTATGCGTGGCAGTGATGTAAAGAGCGCAATCGATAAGTACCGGAGCGAATATGCGGATAGAGATATCTGCGCAATTGTTGCAACAGCTGGAACCACAAACCTTGGCATCATCGATGATCTTCCTTCAGTAGGAGCAATCGCGAATAGTTATAAAATCTGGTTTCACGTTGATGGCGCATATGGCCTCGCAGGTTTAGCTAACGGAGATACGAGAAAGTTATTTGCGGGCGTTGAGAACGCCGACTCTTTCATAGTCGATCCACATAAGTGGCTCTTTGCTCCCTTTGACGCTTGCGCGCTTGTTTATCGCAATCCAGAGCTCGGTCGACAGGCACATACCCAACATGCGGGGTACCTCGATGCCCTTACCGACTCTGATGATTTCAATCCATCTGACTACGCGATTCAGTTAACACGCAGAACCCGTGGTTTACCTCTCTGGTTCTCACTCGCAGCTCATGGCACCAAGGCATATAGCGACGCGGTAGAGAAGACTATGGATATCGCCCGCACCGCGGCTGAACTTGTAAAGGCTCATCCAAATCTCGAACTACTTCGCGAACCTAATCTTTCAATAGTTGCATTTACTCGCAAGGGTTGGGCGATGGCTGATTACAAAGCATGGAGTGATAAGTTGCTTGAGGATCAAATTGGATTTGTCACACCATCTACACATAAGGGCGAACCGATATTACGTTTTGCAATCGTTAACCCGTGGACTCAGGTCAGCGATATCGAAGCGATTCTTGCAACCTTGTAATTAACGATCGAGGACATTACGTGCTGGGTTATAAGTTCCACCAGTACGACGGAATGCGATTCCGCTAAGGGCCTCTAAAACAACTCGGTTAGCTAACATCGCAGTTACCTCAGCATGATCAAATGCTGGCGCAACTTCGACGACATCGATTCCTACAACTGGAAGTTCGATACAGATACGGCGAACTGCTTCAAGGAGTTCACGTGAAGTGAGACCACCTGGTTCTGGGGTTCCAGTACCAGGAGCCATGCCTGGATCTACGACATCGATATCGACGGAAAGAAATACTCCCTCTGTCTCATCGGTAAGAATTGAGAATGATTCATCAAGCACTGCCTTGAGGCCACGGTTATGAATCTCTGTCATCTCATATGAACGCATCTTCTGATCACGCATCCACTTTAAAGTCGCATCTTCTGGCCAGTATCCACGTAGTCCAACTTGCAAGAAGCGATCACCACGTACTGCCCCGGATTCGATGAGACGACGCATCGGTGTGCCATGTCCCACGAGCGAACCGTTCTGCAAATCACCAGTATCTGCATGGGCATCAAAGTGAATCATTGAAACTTTACCAAGGCCGCGATGATCTGCAATTCCTGCAACATCTGCAGATGTCACTGAGTGATCTCCACCTAGAACAAGTGCAATTGCACCAGCGCGTGAGATCTTCTCTGTCGCTTCTCGCAAGATAGCTAAGCATTTTGCCAAATCATCAGATGGCATCATCAGATCGCCGGCATCGACAACTTTGAGATCTTTAAGGCCATCTACTCGTAATGACATGTGAGGACGTTCGCCATCATGAGGGAGATAGTCGGTTCCGCGAATTGCTTGCGGTCCAAACTTGGCGCCTGATCGATATGAAGTTCCGGCATCAATGGGAGCACCGACAATAACTACATCGACATCAGCATAGGTTGCGGGAATATCAAGGTCGCAACGAGGGACTCCGAGAAAAGTAAAGTCGGGTCCGTACATGTTGCCAATGTTTGCCATGGTTTAAGCATAGTAGTATCGCGCTTGGCTTTACCAGAACGAGGAGTGTCAATGATTTCGACCAGTGAATGGGTCATTACGATTGCTGTTCTTGCTGCAATTATCCTCTTTGACCTTACCCTCGCAATTGTTCGCCGCAATAAAGCGACATCATTTGGCGAAGCTGCCACTTGGACAGGTATCTATGTTGGGGCAGCAATTGCATTCGGTATTTTCTTGCCTCATTGGACGAGCCCTGAAATTGGAACACAATATTTCGCCGGCTGGCTCACTGAATACGCATTATCAGTCGATAACATCTTTGTTTTCATTATTCTGCTCGCAAACTTGAAGGTAAAGAAAGAGTCACAACAACTCGTACTCCTGCTTGGAATTCTTCTCACGATTGCAATTCGCGGAATCCTGATTCCAGTTGGTGCGACTCTCATCTCTCGCTTCGAAGATATCTTCTTCATATTCGGTGCATTCTTGATCTATACCGCATACAAGTTAATTAATGAGGAAGAAGAAGTTGATAAAGATGAGGGCAAACTCATCGCCACATTAAAGAAGCGCGGCTTAAGTACATTTGCTATTGCACTTATTGCACTTGGAATTACAAATCTTGTCTTTTCACTTGACTCGATTCCGGCAATCTTTGGCCTTACCAAGAGCGCATACGTTGTCACCACCGCAAATATCTTTGCCTTGATGGGTCTTCGTCAGCTCTATTTCTTACTTGAAGGGCTACTTTCCCGCTTGGTCTATCTCTCTCGTGGACTTTCATTTATTTTGGCATTTATCGGAGTCAAGATGATTCTTGAGGCAACACATGCTCATGGAGTCCATGTTCCGGTTGTATCTATCGGCGTAAGCCTCGGTGTCATCATCGGAACTTTATTTTTCACGGCGCTCTTGAGCCTTCAGGCAACGCGCCCAGGAGGCAAGCACCATAAAAGCGAAAATTGAGCGCCACTAATTTCGCGTACTATTTACCCTAAGAAGAGTCGCCTGGATCACCGCGTTATTACGCAAGTAATACCGAGGAAAGTCCGGACTTCACAGAGCAAGGTGGTGGGTAACGCCCACCCGGAGCAATCCGCGGGAAAGTGCAACAGAAAGCAGACCGCCTCTTATTGGTTCGCCGATAAGCGGTAAGGGTGAAACGGCGGTGTAAGAGACCACCAGTAATTGCAGCAATGCAGTTAGCTATGTAAACCCCACCTGAAGCAAGACCAAGAAGATAGTGCGTTGCTCGCGCAAGCTATCGGGTAGGTTGCTTGAATCTGTAAGTAATTACAGATCTAGATGGATGGTGATCGGTTCGAAAGAACTACAGGATCCGGCTTATAGGGCGACTCTTCTTTTTTACATGTGCACGGAGACTGATTCTCCGCTCATTTGCTTATGCGAAAGTGTTTAGTTTTGTGCAAAACCTTGGATGTTTTGACCGAATTCATTGGGCAAAATCGTGGACAAATGGGCAAATCGTGGACAAGAAATAGTCTGAGACTAGGGCGACTCTTCTTTATTTTTGGCTTGCCTCGTATTGAACTGTGCGGGATTTTCAGGTGTTTACTTTATTACTCACAATGTATTCTCAGCAGAGAATACCCTCACTTTCATCCTCCATGGCCTACATTGTCAGCTTATCAACCTAACGGTTCACGGAGGCCCAATGTTTCTTACTTATCTGCGCCGAGAATTGAGTCAGCGCAAAAGACAAACTTTTCTGGTGGCAGTTGCTCTTGGAACTTCTATTGGTTTAATCATTGTGGTCAATGCAGCATCAGGTGGAATAGGTGATGCGCAGAAAACAGTATTGAGCGGGTTGTATGGAATAGGTACCGATATAAGTGTTACAAAGAATGTTCAACCTAACCAGGATGGTCGTGGATTCGCTTTCGGTCCTAGAAATACTGATGCAGCAGGCGGCAGTACCCTGAGTCAAACTCGACTTACTGTTCCTATTTTTTCTGGAACCTTCGATCAACAAACATTGGCGCAGATTTCACACACTAAAGGAGTTGCAAAAACTGCAGCTACTTTGAAATTGAATCAAATTACTTTCAAGGGAAATATTGCTGGGGCCGCACAAGATCCAACTGCCCCTCGAGATCCAAATTCCCAAAGAAGAGTTTTTGGCGGAGGCAATTTTAATATTGATATGACAAGCATCGAAGGCGTTGATACTTCAGATTCAAAAGTAGGACCACTCAGTGGTGTAAATATTGATAAGGGTAGAAAATTCCAAGCGTCTGATGCGAATTCAAAAAATGCACTTATTGATAGCACCTATGCACTAGCTCAAAAAATAGTCGTAGGTGGGGTGGTTTCAGTAAATGGAACTGATTTCACGGTTATTGGTACAGTTTCATCTGCCTCGGCAACGCCTGAAACATCTTCAAACCTCTATATTCCACTTGCTCAAGCTCAATCTTTATCCTCAAATCCCGGCGTTGTCACAAATATTTACATTGCCGCAGATTCTTCATCTGAAACCGCTGCAGTGCAAAAAGCCATCGAAACATTAGTTCCCGATGCAACTGTTTCGTCTCAGGCGGATTTAGCTAAAAATCTTTCCGGTTCCCTACGCTCTGCATCTTCACTTGTAAATGCACTAAGTAAGTGGCTTTCAATAATTGTTTTACTTGTTGCATTCCTAATAGCAATTCTCTTCACTTCATCTGGTGTTACTCGCCGAATTCGTGAGCTTGGAACTTTGAAGGCAATCGGTTGGAAAACTAATCGCATTGTGCGCCAAATTATGGGTGAGTCACTTGTAACCAGTTTCTTCGGTGCCATTATTGGTTTAGTGCTAGGAATTGCAGGAATATTTATTGTTAATGCAGTTGCACCGACACTTTCTGCCTCAGTCGCAAGACCTGGGCGTTTTGGTGGTGGCGGACCTGGAGGTCCAGGATTCCAACCTCCCGATGGAGGATTCCAACCTCCTACAGGAGGTTTTGGTGGGGGAGGAACAGGCTTTGCCCGCGCCGCAGCAAATGCAACAACTCTTAAATTACACATTGGTATGAATCTCTCGACTCTCATTATCGCGGTGGCAATCGCAATATTAGGTGGACTTATCGCTGGATCATATGGAAGTTGGAAGGCGTCTCGATTGAGTCCCGCCGTAGCTTTAAGGAGCGTTGCCTAATGACAAACACAGTTCTATATATCATCAAGGATCTTTCTAAGAGTTATAGTCAAAACAACAAGAAAGTTAATGCCCTTAGAAACGTCTCCATTGAAATCAACCGCGGAGAATTAGTTTCGATTCAAGGTCCAACAGGTGGTGGAAAATCAACACTTCTGCAGATGCTGGGCGGTTTAGATAAACCTTCTTCTGGCTCAATCTCACTTGCAGATTATGAGCTCGACAAACTTAGCGAAGTTAAGTTAACTGATGTTAGAGCCAGAAAGATTGGATTCATATTCCAGAACTACAACTTAATTCCAACCTTATCTGCCCTTGAAAATGTCCAAACAGCTTTAGTCCCACAGGGAGTCAAGAAAGCAGAAAGCGAAAAGCGCGCAATGGCCGCTTTGGAATCGGTGTCGCTTTCAGATCGAGCAACTCATTTACCGGCTGAACTTTCAGGTGGGCAGCAGCAACGAGTTGCAATTGCTCGCGCGCTTGTAAAGAACCCCGAAGTTATTTTGGCAGATGAGCCAACTGGTAATCTTGATGA
>CAJBMC010000061.1 GCA_903954055.1 uncultured Actinomycetes bacterium
ATATGAGCGCTGAAGATTTCCGCGCAAAGGTAGAGATTGCAAAGGAAGAGATTCGCGCTGGGGAAGCATTTCAGATTGTAATCTCGCAACGTTTTTCAGCAGAGGTCACCGCCGATTCGTTAGATATCTACCGCGCCTTGAGATTGAGTAATCCAAGCCCCTACATGTACCTCTTCCGTTTTGAAAGTGGATTTGATGTAGTGGGCTCAAGTCCGGAAGCCTTGGTTAAGGTCACTGGCCGCGAGGTAATGGTGCATCCCATTGCGGGTACACGTAAGCGATCATCATCGCTAGAAGAAGATGTTCGTTTAGGCGAAGAGCTTCTGGCAGATCCAAAAGAGCGAGCAGAGCACTTGATGTTGGTCGATTTAGGTCGAAATGATGTGGGACGTGTCTGCACACCGGGATCGGTAGAAGTAATCGATTTTATGCATATCGAGCGATATTCCCATGTCATGCATATCGTTTCGACTGTGATTGGTGAACTCTCCGAAAGCGCTCAACCTATCGACGCTCTCTTCTCAGTCTTTCCAGCTGGAACTCTCTCCGGCGCACCAAAACCGCGCGCGATGGAGATTATTGAAAGACTCGAACCTACTCGTCGTGGTCTCTACGGAGGAGCAATCGGATACTTCGATTTCACCGGCAATATTGATACCTGCATCGCAATTCGTACAGCGCTGATTAAAGATGGTCGGGCATATGTTCAAGCCGGTGCCGGAGTTGTTGCCGACTCTGATCCTGAGTCAGAGAACCAAGAGACTATTAATAAGGCGGCTGCTGTGCTGACCGCCATCAATACCGCCAATGGAATGCGAGCACGCTAATGTGGAAACTCAACATCTCGCTGGTTTTAGTTTTAATCATCGCGATATCTATTAGTCGCAAATTTCGACTCTCAAGTAGATACGAACGCGAAGATAAGAATGCCCGCGAAATCTCCGATTGGAAGGCTCTTGATAAAGGAATCGACCCAACAATCAAGAGAGATAAAAAATGAGCGTCCTTGATTCAATTATTGAAGGCGTTCGGGAAGATCTCGCAGCGCGACGGTTACCTCTCGCCCAATTAAATGAGCAACTTTCGCAGGCACCTGCTGTTGTGGATGCACATCCGGGTCTGTTTTCTGCTGAGATGGCAATCATCGCTGAGGTCAAGCGATCTTCTCCCAGCAAAGGTGCACTTGCTCCAATCGAGAGCCCAGAATCATTAGCAGCGCGCTATCGAGATGCTGGAGCTGCAGTTGTGAGCGTATTGACCGAGAAGCGTCGCTTCGGTGGTGCGCTAGAAGATCTGGTCGCTGTCCGAGCTGCAATAGAGATTCCAATTTTGCGAAAAGATTTTATGGTTGATGAGTATCAATTTCTGGAAGCTCGGGCTGCTGGTGCAGATGTGGTTCTACTGATTGTGGCAGCGCTTTCAAAGAATCAACTAAAAGATTATTACGATTTAGCGACCGAATTAGGTATGGCGGTACTTGTAGAGACACATACGCATCAAGAGATAGAAGATGCGCTTGCAATCGAGCCGCGGATTATTGGAGTCAATGCTCGCAACCTCAAGACTCTCGAAATTAATCTCGCGGCATTTACAGAGTTAATCCCGGAAATTCCATCCTCCATCATCCGAGTCGCAGAATCTGGAATTTCTCAACGTCGTGAGGTCGAAATGGCGCAAGCCGCTGGGGCTAATGCAATCCTGGTAGGCGAGACTTTGGTTCGCGCTGGAAATCCAGCGGAGGCGATCGACCAACTTCTAGGTCGCACTAATTTCTAGGTCACACTAATTTCCAGGTCGCACCAAATAGTCTTCTAAAGGTAGCCTTCGACTATGAGCTTGCAGGCAGAAATTCTCGGACATTTTGGTCCTTATGGTGGTCGCTTTGTACCTGAAGCTCTGATCGGCGCCCTCAACGAACTCGATGCTGCGCATCAGGCAGCGATCAACGATCCAGAGTTTCAAAGTGAGTTAGCAGAACTTCATCGCACCTATACCGGTCGACCATCGATTCTCACCGAAGCTCCTCGATTTGCTCAGCATGCTGGGGGAGCGCGCATCTTGCTCAAGCGCGAAGATCTCAATCACACCGGTAGCCATAAAATAAATAACGTCTTAGGCCAGGCACTTTTAACAAAACGCATGGGCAAGAAGCGCGTCATTGCCGAAACCGGAGCCGGACAACATGGCGTTGCATCTGCGACTGCAGCAGCGCTGATGGGCCTTGATTGCGTTGTCTACATGGGTGAAGAAGATACGAGACGTCAAGCGCTCAATGTTGCTCGGATGAAGATGCTCGGTGCAGAAGTTATTCCAGTGACATCAGGTTCTCGCACACTGAAAGATGCCATCAATGAGGCGATGCGCGACTGGGTTACCAATGTTGAAGATACACATTACTTATTAGGAACTGTTGCCGGCCCACATCCTTTTCCAACGATGGTTCGCGACTTCCATAAAATTATCGGTGAAGAAGCTCGCGAACAAGTTTTAGCGCTGACCGGACGACTTCCCGATGCAGTCCTCGCCTGTGTTGGTGGAGGCTCTAATGCAATCGGAATCTTCCATCGCTTTATTTCCGATCCAGAAGTTCGTCTCATCGGATTAGAGGCAGGTGGCGACGGAGTAGAGACGGGCCGTCACGCAGCAACAATTTCTGGTGGTTCGCCTGGAGTGCTACATGGAACTCGATCCTATGTATTACAAGATGCGAATGGGCAGACTGTCGAGTCACATTCGATCTCTGCTGGCTTAGATTATCCAGGCGTTGGTCCAGAGCACGCATACCTTCATGACATCGGTCGCGCTGAATACCGAGCGATTACAGATAAAGAAGCGATGGAAGCATTCTCGCTCTTAAGCAAGACTGAAGGAATCATTCCTGCAATCGAAACCGCTCATGCACTTGCCGGAGCGATGAAGGTTGGAAAAGAACTTGGTCCAGATGCAATTCTTCTGATTAACCTTTCAGGACGTGGTGATAAGGATGTTCACACCGCAGCTCAATACTTTGGAATTCCGTTAGACGGCCAGTCATGAGCACTCCGCTTGAAGATCTCTTTGTAAGGACGCGTGGCGAAAAGCGAGCAGCGCTGATTGCTTATGTCCCGGCCGGATTTCCAACAATTAAAGATTGCCATCGAATTATTCAGGCCTTTGTTGATGGCGGCGTAGATGCAATTGAAATCGGTTTTCCTTATAGCGATCCAGTGATGGATGGCCCAACAATTCAAGCTGCTGCTGTGACGGCGCTCGACAATGGAACAGGTGCCTCCGATGTCATGGATGCGCTGAAAGTTGCATCTGATGCCGGCGTTCCATCGGTTGTGATGACATATTGGAACCCCATTGAGAAATTCGGTGTTACGAAATTTGCGGCAGAGATTGCAAGCCACGGCGGGTCAGGCGTTATTCATCCAGATATCACAATCGAGGAATCCACCGAGTGGCTTAACGCTGCCGATGCTTCATCTATCAATCCAATTTATGTAGTTGCACCTAGTACTTCAGATGAACGTCTGGCGAAGGTCACCTCTAAGTGTGCAGGTTTTATCTATGCCGCGAGCATTATGGGCGTAACCGGTGCGCGTACCTCAGTATCTAGCGGTGCACGTGATTTAGTAGATCGGATCCGCAAAGTCTCAGATCTACCGATTGCCGTCGGCCTTGGCGTCTCTACCCGCGAGCAAGCAAAGGGCGTAGCCGAATATGCCGATGGCGTTATCGTTGGTTCAGCTTTTGTAAAGGCGATACTTGATGCTCCTACAATCGATGAAGGTGTGAGCGCGGTTACCTCTCTGGCGCGCGAGCTCGCTCTCGGCGTTCGAGGTAAGTAGCCCTTATATTTAGCTCTGCAGTACGAGCGCAATATGAATAAACCAAGCAAGTTAATGACAGCAAGTAAATAACCGCTAGAAAATGAATTAGAAGAGGAAGATCATGACAGCTGCACAGAAGCCAGGAAAAGATAACTTCACCCGATACCTCGTCATCGGCGTAGTCGTAGCTGTTGTAGCAATCATGGTTGTTCCAACTGTCATCTCAAAGCACAAGGGAGTTTCGCAGGAGATTCCAGCGACCGTCTCAACTGCAGATGGCTATGCAATCTCATTTAATAGCGGAGTCGCAAACCTGCCAGTTGTAGATGTCTATGAAGATTTTCAATGCCCGATCTGTCAACAATTTGAGGCGCTCAATGGAAAGTACATCACCTCACTTGTTACCGATAAGAAGGCAACTGTGAAATTCCATATGCTCTCATTTATCGGAGCCGAATCAATCCGCGCTGCAAATGCAGGTGCATGTGCAAATGATGAGAATAAATTTATGGATTTCCACAATGCGCTCTACGCAAATCAGCCAAAGACTGAAAATTCCGGTGAATGGACCAATGAACGTCTGATTGCGCTCGGTGGAGCTGTCGGAATTACTTCCGATACTTTTAAGAGCTGCATCAAGAATATGAAGTACCAGGGCTGGGTTGGAAAAGTCGCCGATGCTGGATCTAAGGCCGGCGTGAACTCAACTCCTACTGTCTTTGTTGGCGGAAAAGAGATTGACCGCAAGACTGAATACTTCAGCGCCGATAAATTTAAAGCAGCGGTAGAGCGCGGCTAAGGTGTTGGCCTTCATTCCAACGCCGAGTATTTCGGTCGTTGCAATTGGGCCACTCACTATTCATTTCTACGCACTCTGCATTATCACCGGAGTTGCGCTAGCAATCTGGCTTGGTAATCGTCGCTTCCTGCACGTTTTTCCCGATGCTCGGGGTGTAGTCGGTGACGTTGCAATTGGCGCGGTGCCAGCTGGTGTAATCGGCGGTCGTCTCTATCACGTCGCCACAGCTCCAGAAAAATTCTTTGGTGCTCACGGCCACCCCGGAGATATTTTCAAAATCTGGGAAGGCGGTCTTGGAATTTGGGGCGCAATCACTCTTGGAGGAGTCGCTGCATACCTGACATATAGCAATCTAAGAAAGAGTCGTGATCTTCCCCCGTTCAGATATTTCGCCGATGCCCTTGCACCAGGAATCATCTTCGCCCAAGCGATCGGCCGATGGGGGAATTGGTTTAACGCCGAACTCTTTGGAAAGCCAACATCGCTTCCATGGGGAGTCGAAATTCCACGGTGGGCACGTCCACTTGGCTACCAAGAATTTTCAACCTTTCATCCAACCTTTCTCTACGAATCGCTCTGGTGTCTGCTTATTGGATACCTGCTTTTACAGTTCGCTCATCGGCTAGCCCCGGGACAGACTTTCTCTCTCTATATATTTGGATATTGCGCAGGTCGACTCGGAATTGAAATGTTACGTATCGATGAAGCACACCACATCGCTGGTATTCGTATAAATGTCTTTGTCGCGCTCATCGTCGGTACAACTTCCCTCGTAGCCTTCCGTCGGTTTTCTCCCCATTCAAGGTAAG
>CAJBMC010000062.1 GCA_903954055.1 uncultured Actinomycetes bacterium
GGAAAAGAGGTCATTGAGCTCTGCGGCGGACACTTGATTGAGATGAGCGCGGCTGAACATGATCGGGCCGTTGCACTGGTCTCTCATCTACCTCAAATTGTGAGCTCTGCCTTGGCCGCAAGGTTGGAGGGAGCACCTGCCCAATGGCTCGACCTCGCCGGAACCGGTCTCCGGGATACGACTCGAATTGCAGCATCAAACCCGACGCTATGGAGAGAAATCATCTCTGCCAACCGAGACGCCATTGCTCCGCTTCTTGAACTTGTGATCGAAGATTTGCAAGGCTTGCTCGAATCAATCTCGTCAGAAGAGAAGGTCAGTGATTTTATTCAGAGCGGAAATCGTGGACGCTCGATGATCCCGGGTAAGCACGGGGGAGTCGCTCGCAACTACACATTCCTTCCAGTTGTAATCGAGGATAAGCCAGGTCAATTAGCCGCGCTCTTTGACGAGTGCGCGACAGCGCAGGTGAATGTTGAGGATCTGGCCATCGAGCACTCTCCAGAGCAATACACCGGTCTCATTACTCTCGCATTATCGAAGAGTGATGCCGAGAAGCTCTATCAGCACCTTTTGAAAGAGGGTTGGAGCGCCCATGCTCCGCGGTAATTGGCGCTCAATTGTTGATTAGTGCGATGTTGATTAGTGCGAGACACTAGCAACTGTATTTGGAAAGTTTTGGAATGATTGCGGATTTGAATTCGAATTGTAGCGAGAGAGGTTTGGGTTAGACATGATTGTTGTTGCACTTGATGGCCCAAGCGGAGCAGGGAAGTCTTCTACATCTAAAGGTATTGCTATTCGAGCAGGATGGAATTATTTAGACACTGGCGCGCTCTATCGCGCAGTTGCGCTGGTCGCCCTTGAGATAAAGAGCGATGCAGCGAAAGACATACTGGGTCATCTCACACTCAATCGAATAACTTTTAACGCAGACCCTAAAAAGCCAGAAATATTTCTTGGAGAGCGCAACATCTCGGAAGAAATTCGAACTCTCAATGTCACAAATAAAGTATCACTCATTGCCGCAGATCCTGAGATTCGTTCAGAACTTCTCCAATTACAGCGTTCAATCATCTCGAAAGCTGAGCGCGGAATTGTTGTTGAAGGTCGCGATATCGGAACTGTTGTTGTTCCTGATGCAGCCCTTAAGGTCTATCTCACCGCAGATATTGACGCGCGTACCTCGCGGAGAGAGGCTGAGATTAACGATGCTTCCGCTTCGACTGATGCAGTAGAACAGTCGTTAAGTTCGAGAGATCTTGCAGATTCGACCCGGAAAACAAGTCCTCTAGCGATGGCCTCTGATGCGGTGCATATCGATAGTACAGAGCTTAATCTTGAAGAGACTATCGAGCGCGTGTGGGAGCTACTGATTGAGAGATCTTTGCTCGGTCTGCCAATTGTTGCGATTTTGGGTCGTCCTAACGTTGGAAAGTCAACGCTCATCAATCGTTTTATCGGTCGACGTGAAGCAATTGTTGAAGATACGCCCGGTGTAACCCGCGATCGCGTTCAATATGAGTGCGAATGGGGCGGACGTCGTTTCATTGTGATGGATACCGGAGGCTGGGAATCAAAGCCTGATGGAATTTCAGTCGCAATCTCAGCTGGTGCTGAACTTGCAATGGAAGAGGCGGATATTCTCGCCTTTGTCGTTGATGCACAGGTTGGTGCTCTCGACGAAGATGACGTCATGGTGCAGGAACTTCGTAAAGCGAAGAAGCCGACATTATTGATTGCAAATAAGGTTGATGGTGATCACGATGAAGCAGATGCGCATGCGCTTTGGAATCTCGGTTTAGGTGAACCTCATTTTGTCTCTGGTTTACATGGTCGTGGCTCCGGAGATTTGCTCGACACGATTGTCAATCTCCTTCCAGAAGTTGGTCGCGCACAAACACAAGATGGCTATCGAAGAATCGCTCTCATTGGTCGACCAAACGTAGGTAAATCGAGTTTGCTCAATGCGTTGGCAGGGGAGAATCGTTCTATTGTTGATGATGTCGCTGGAACGACTCGCGATCCAGTTGATTCATTGATTGAAATTGGTGGGCAGATTTGGCGCTTTGTTGACACCGCTGGAATCAAGAAACGCGCAAATCAAGCAAGCGGCACTGATTACTACGCAACACTTCGTACGCAAACCGCACTCGAGCGTTCAGAGTGTGTTGCGTTAGTACTCGATGCATCAGTTCCAATCTCGGAACAAGATCTTCGAATTATTTCGATGGTGGAAGATTCTGGAAAGGCGATGGTTCTCGTCTTAAATAAATGGGATCTCGTCGATGAAGATCGTCGCGACCAATTGGATAAGGAACTCGACCGACACCTCGGACATATTGAATGGGTTCAGCGAGTCAATGTCGCAGCGAAGACCGGTTGGCACCGGGATCGATTGGCGCCAGCCCTTCGAACAGCCTTGGCTTCATGGGAGCATCGCATCCCAACTTCAAAGCTCAACTCCTTCCTCGGCGCACTGATCGGCGCAACCCCGCCTCCAGTTCGTGGCGGAAAACAACCGAAGGTCTATTACGCAACCCAAGCGGGTATCGCACCTCCGAAATTTGTGGTTTTCTCATCCGGTTGGATTGAGGCTTCCTATCGACGCTTTATTGAGCGTAGATTGCGGGAAGAGTTCGGCTTCCCGGGCACTCCAGTGCAAGTAGCGATTCGGGTGAAGGAGCGCGATAAAGAGTGAGGCTATATCTGACGATTCCCAACGCTCTCACGGCGCTGCGAGGGCTTGGAGTTCCACTCTTCATCTGGCTAGCGGTATCCGTAAAGGCTGACCATTGGGCGATCGTTGTCTTGATGGTGGGTGGGGTGACAGATTACCTCGACGGCAAATTAGCTCGTCGTTGGAACCAAACTTCACGTTTTGGTGAATTAGCAGATCCGGCCATCGATCGGGTTTACATCGTGGCAACTCTCTTTGTCCTCTACTACCGTCATGCAATTCCACTCTGGATCATCGCTTCATTATTTGCGCGAGACCTCATTCTTGCAATTGTGACTCTCGTCCTTACTCGTAAGGGTCTACCTCCACTGAAGGTTACATATATCGGTAAGGCAGCGACCTTCAACCTCCTTTATGCATTTCCGTTGTTGCTTTTAGCTCTGAGCAACTCATGGGCTGGTCGACTTGCATACATCTTTGGCTGGGCCTTTACTCTGTGGGGAGTAGCGCTCTATCTATTTACTGGCGTTTCCTATTTCCGGAGCGCAGTGAAAAGTATTAGAGTTCTGCCATCTCACCGCATCATCTCAGATTCACGCAATCAATAAGACTCGAGCAAAGGGCGACCATGTCACAGATTCCAGCAGACCTTCAATATACAAAAGAACATGAGTGGGTCGCGGAAGGTGCAACCGCTGGAACAATTCGAATGGGAATCACTGATTTTGCTCAAGGTGCTCTAGGTGACATCGTTTATGTTCAGATGCCTAAGGTCGGAGAGGCAGTCGTTGCAGATAAAGTCTGCGGAGAAGTTGAATCCACCAAATCAGTCTCTGAAATTTTCTCACCAGTAACCGGCACAGTCGTAGCAATTAATGAAGCGCTATCTAACGCTCCAGAGCTCGTCAATTCAGATCCTTACGGTGCGGGATGGCTCGCCGAAATCTCAATAAGTGGAGAGCCAGCTGGTCTATTAACCGCTGCTCAATACGGCGAAATCACCGCATAGATTTCTAGCTTGATTATTTTTCGCTAACTCTCTACTGTCAGCCTCAAGTTGAAGGTGAGCCGATTCGGTCTCACCAACACGGGAAACAGGTAGAGGTAAGGGGGATTTCATGGAGAAGCTCAATAGTTCACCTGAACTCACCACCACTCTCCATCTCGGAGTTCGATCTGTAGCAGATTCTTCCCCAGCTGCCCTTATCGAAAAATTGATGAGCGAATCATCGCTTGAGGAGCAACAAGTACTGCAGAGCATCATGGCTGGCCCTGGAGATAGTGCGATGGTCTTTATCCATCGCGGCCCATCTCGAGGCGCTCGTTTTCTCATTACCTCTGCAGGGGTATCGATTGGTCGAGCTCCGGTAAGCGATATTTTCCTTGATGACGTCACAGTCTCAAGAACTCATGCGCTGATCGAGAAATCTGAATCCGGTTTTACCTTCTCAGATTCAGGAAGTCTCAACGGTTCCTATATAAATAATAAGCAAGCTACATCGCAGTTACTTGTGAACGGTGATGAGATTCAAATCGGTAAATTCCATATGCTTTTTATCAGCAGCATCAAATCAGGGGAGAAGTAAGTGAGCGTTCCAGCACGAGCCTATTTAAGTATCGGTGAAGTTCTCACAAAGTTGCGTGGCGACTTTCCAGATATCACGATCTCAAAGATTCGATTCTTAGAATCTGAGGGGCTCATCGAACCGCAGCGCACTCCCTCTGGATATCGTAAATTTACAAGTAACGATCTCGAACGCCTTCGCTATGTACTTCTTGCACAGCGCGATCAGTATCTTCCGCTCAAAGTCATCAAAGAGAACCTCGATGCTCTAGACCGTGGTTTGCAGCCTACCCCGCAGGGAATCGCAGTGCCACGAGCAGCACTTGGCTTAGCGACCGTTGATGGTGAGATTGCTCCATCAACATTCGGCGATCAGTCAGAGATGCGCCTCTCTCGGGACGAGCTCATCAACGCTTCTGGCTTGGATGATGGACAACTCGTTGAACTCGAATCATTTGGTCTCATCACTTTACGTGGGCGGCACTACGACGCTGATGCGCTCTCCGTCGCTAAGGCAGTCTCGGAGATGGCCACCTTTGGAATCGAAGCCCGCCATCTCCGTTCATTTAAGACAGCTGCAGATCGTGAGATTGGACTGATCGAGCAGGTGATAACTCCTTACACTCGTCAAAAGTCTTCTGAGTCGAAGGCGCGAGCTGAGGAAGTGCAGCGTGAGATCGCGGCGCTCTCTGTTCGACTTCATGCATCGCTGGTTCGCAGCGGCCTCAATCGTCCTCGCTAAGAGATTTCAATGTTTACTCTGGTGGAAGTTGTTGGCGTGCGCATTGAGATGCCCTCCAACCAGCCCATCGTTCTCCTCAAAGAGGTTGAAGGCACGACCTTCTTGCCAATTTGGGTTGGCTCAGTCGAGGCGACGGCAATTGCATTTGCTCAGCAGGATTTACGTCCCCAGCGCCCTCTTACCCATGACCTAATCGTAGATTTGATGGAAACCTCCGGAGCGAGGCTGACCGCAGTGCACATTACAGATATGCGTGATGGAATCTTCTTCGCCGAGATGTTGATGCGTAACAGCGAAGGCCCGTTGGAACCGCTATCAGCGCGACCATCGGATGCGATTGCAGTCGCACTTCGTACAAAGACCAACATTTTGGTGAGCCAAGAGCTCCTCGAAAAAGCAGGAATCGAGATTCCAGCCCCAGGTGCGGGGGAGAGCGAGGATGAGGTCGAAGCCTTCCGAGAGTTCCTCGATCAGATTAACCCAGATGATTTCGCGTGACGAGGCTCAGAACCGTAAACCTCTAGTTGAGGTTTGCAGCGTGTCGGTGCGGGGTAAGCGAGAGGGGAGAGCCTACCCTTATCTCAATCCCAATCCCCTGGGAAGCAATCGGAAAGCGAGCCCCCTCTCGTGACAGAGCAAGAACTTCAGATCGGTTATCGCGGCGCTACAGCATGTTCAGCTGCAGGAATTACATATCGCCAACTTGATTATTGGGCTCGTACTGGATTGGTAGAGCCATCGATTCGAACAGCGCAAGGCTCTGGTTCAGCTCGTCTCTATGGATTCCGCGACATCTTGGTTCTCAAGATTGTTAAGCGACTTCTTGATGCCGGAGTCTCACTCCAGAATATTCGCACTGCAGTCGATCATCTCCGAAATCGTGGCGTAGTAGAACTTGAGCGGATTACCTTGATGAGTGATGGATCATCCATCTATGAATGCTCAAGTGCAGATGAAATCATCGACCTGCTTGCAGGCGGACAGGGCGTCTTTGGAATTGCAGTAGGAAAAGTCTGGCACGAAGTTGAAGGATCACTCTCAACCTTGGCTGGAGAGTTTAATGGTGAAGATATTGGTGGCGAAAGTAATGATGAACTCTCGCTTCGTCGGAAGGCGAAAGGCGCCTAACTCACAATATATTGCACCCTCTTAAAGATTAGGGGAGTGCGATGAGCCGTACATTTGAAGATCGTCATATTGGTCCAACCCATCATGACGAAGTGCAAATGCTCGAAGCTCTTGGATATAAGAATCTCTCATCGTTCATTGCGGCTGTCGTCCCATCAAATATTGCAATCACTGGGGTAATCGAATCGAGTATCGGTTCTGGAAAAAGTGAAGTTGATGTAATCGCTGAACTTCGTACGATTGCCGCCGAGAACAAGGTTTTCCGTTCATTAATTGGTACGGGTTATTACGGAACGATTGTTCCGCCAGTTGTAAAGCGTAATGTTCTCGAAAATCCAGCTTGGTATACCGCGTACACGCCTTATCAACCAGAGATTTCGCAAGGTCGATTAGAGGCGCTATTTGCTTTTCAGACAATGGTCTGCGAATTAACAGCACTTGATATCTCTAACGCCTCTATGTTGGATGAAGGAACTGCCGCCGCAGAGGCAATGACGCTTGCGCGTCGCGCGTCGAAGTTAAGTGACGACGCTGTATTTCTTATTGAGGAACATGTACATCCACAGACAAAGGCGGTAATTGCCACTCGCGCAAAGCCGTTGGGCATTAAGGTGGTTGAAGTAGATGCGGGTCATCTTGCCCGCGACGGTTACGACGGAGAATTTTTCGGAATTCTTCTGCAATACCCAGATACAACTGGCGAAATTATTGATTATTCGAAGACGGCGGAATATGCCCATTCTCGTGATGCACTTGTAATCGCTGCTACAGATCTTTTGGCGCTCACATTAATCAAGGCGCCAGGGGAGTGGGGCGCTGATATTGCAGTTGGTACCTCCCAACGTTTCGGTGTACCTATGGGATTTGGTGGTCCTCACGCCGGGTTCCTTGCGGTACGTAATGGACTAGAGCGATCTATGCCAGGAAGACTTGTCGGTCAGAGTATTGATGCAACGGGAAAGCCTGCATTCCGTCTTGCACTTCAAACTCGCGAACAACACATTCGTCGAGATAAGGCGACATCAAACATCTGTACCGCACAGGTCTTGCTCGCAAATATGAGCGCCTTCTATGCGATGTGGCATGGTCCACTCGGATTACGCGATATTGCAGAGCGGGTGCACAGCTTCGCATCGAGACTCCAAAACGCTTCTCAATCTCGAAACGGTAATGTATTTGATACCGTCACAGTTGACGTATCTGATGCTGAGAAAATTCATTCCGCAGCAGTGGCACGAGGCATTAACTTTGCAAAGGTGAGTTCGACTGAAGTTCGTATCTCTTTTGATGAAGAGACGACGGAGGTGCTCTTTGCGGAGGTGCTCGAGATTCTAGGTTTCTCTGACTCAGCTCCGAAGGAGATTTCTAGCCACTTCCTACGTCACAGCAAATATCTGACCCATCCTGTCTTTAATAGCAATCACTCTGAGACTGGAATGATGAGATATCTAAGAAATCTCGCAGACCGCGATTTAGCTCTAGATCGCACGATGATTCCGCTCGGTTCGTGCACCATGAAACTCAACTCTGTCACGGAGATGGAAGCGGTCACATGGCCAGAGTTCTCTTCACTGCACCCA
>CAJBMC010000063.1 GCA_903954055.1 uncultured Actinomycetes bacterium
CAGGAGGTAAAGGGTAACTCGAGCGGCGAGAAAGGAGAAATTTAGGCTTATTTACCGTTATTTAGGGCGAGATTTCTCAAGCTGGTGTTGGTCTCCAGGCGATGCTGGCGGGCGAGCGAGATGGCAATGGCAAGTACTCCGACTGCTCGAATAAATATTGCAATTCCATATGCCGGGCGTGGAATGAGATGGTGCTCTGAACCATGACCTGCCAGATAGCTCCAGATTGCGATGTGATAAATAACTTCGGTAATCTGCCAAAACCAGAAGATCGATAAAGTCTTACTTAGCTTCTCTCGTGAATTCACAAGTGCAATAACAACCAGTGGAGTCAACCAGAGAACGTATTGTGGTGAATACACCTTGCCTAACGTCATAACTATGGCAAAGAAGAAGATCGAAGACTCGGCCAAGGTAAGAATCTTCACGGTAGAGAATAAATAAATCAGCACTACAAGAATTGGAATAAGCACCGCGATTAAATAAATAATATTAAATCCATAGAGATGGTATTTAAATATTTCAACTCCAAGCCAGATAGATCCCCAATCCGGACGGCGGTGGATATTCATATCAAAGAAGCGCCACCATCCTTGCGGGGTAGTGATAGCAAAGGGAAGATTGATAAGTGCATAACCACCGAGCGAAATTGCAAGGTATCGAGCTAACTTCTTAAACTCTCGGTTTCGAATATAGATAACTGCAATAGCCGGCAAGAGAATGATCGGGAAGAACTTTGTCGCAATTGATATCGCTAACGTGACCGCACTTAGTATTTCTTTCTTTCGATCGAACCAGTAGATTGCCAGGAGCATGGTAATAATCGCCCATAAATCCCAATTGATAAAGAGCGCTAAGACTCCGGTTGGGGCAAGTAGGTAGAGATAGTTAAGTTCGGGTGTGATTCGATTAATGATGAGCGCAGAACCTATAAAGAGAAATGCAATCAGCGCAATATTAAGAAAGTAGTACCGGTCAATATTGCCATCGACAACTTTCGCAGTAACCCACATAACAACGCCTTGTAGTACTGGATATTCAACGGCATTTGTTGCGCTGCTATATGCCCAACTGCCTTTATCTAAACCTCGCTCACCGAAGAGCGCCGAAATATCTGTGTAGCACTCATGAATATCTGTACCTGGTTGAGTCCAACCAATCTGTTGGCAATGCTCGAACTTCGCGAAAGATAGGAGCGAGACGAGAATTGCGGCAAGGATAACTACACGTGTAGCTAGGCGCATCCAGAAATACCTTCTATTTCTTCTTCATTGATTGCTTGCCACCACTGGTCATCACAATCGGATCCAAGCCACCAATATTTGCTGGGGCTGGAAATTCAACTATCGGCTGATCTTTAAGTGCGCCCCTCATAAAAGCGGTCCAAATCTTTGCCGGGAACGTTCCACCGGTTACCGATGTAAGTCCACCGATTCCATTGAGAGATTCGGATGCGCTATCTCTAAAGAGCGCCACTGACGCAGCAAGTTGTGGTGTGTATGCGCTAAACCAGGCAGAGGCGTTGGATTGTGAAGTACCTGTCTTACCTGCAGCGGGCCGACCAAGTGCAAGTGCAGCCGAACCGGTTCCACCATTAACAACACCTTTAAGTGCATAGGTGAGATCAGCCATTACATCAGCGTTGAAGACCTGCTGATTCGATGCCTTACCTTCATAGAGCACGCCCTTATTAGGTCCAATTACCTGGGCAATCATGTAAGGCTTTGAGTAAATTCCATTAGCGGCAAATGTTGCATAAGCATTTGCAACATCGATGACATGTGGGCTGGCAACACCGAGTACGACAGATGGTGTTGGCATCATGGCTACTGACTCTGGAATTCCGGCGCGACGCGCAACATCGACGACCTTATCCATTCCCGCTTTAATTCCCAGTGGCACAAAGACTGTATTAACTGAGTGCTGTGTTGCGGTAAGGAGATTGATCTGACCCCAACCTTCGCCACCATAATTATCAACAATGTAAGGCTTACCAAGGTCATCAAATGTTTGTGGGGTATCGCCATTCCACATCGAAGTCAGCGGAATTCCTTGTTCTAAAGCTGCGACAAGGGCAAAAGGTTTGAAGGTTGAACCAGCGAGTGCGATGGATTGGGTCGCATCGTTAAGTTGGCGTACCACATAATCTTTTCCGCCATACATTGCAACAACTTCACCAGTACCAGGTCGAATCGCAACGAGTCCAATATGCATATTGCTTGGGGCAGGTGATGGCGTTAATTTATTTACTGCATCTACTGCAGATTGTTGTGCTGTCTGCTCGAGCGTTGTCTTGATGACATAACCACCGACCATCAACTGTTCTTGAGTAAATCCAAGTTTGCTCAACTCTTTCTGAGCAGCATCAATAATGTAACCCTTAGGCCCACTCAGTGATCCACCACTTGTTCGTGGCGCAACTGTTGGGAATTTCGCCGCCTTCGCTTCAGCTGCGGTAATCCACTTCTCTTGCACCATTCCATTGATGACATATTGGAAACGACTCTGTAGGCGGGCGAGATTGCGGGCCTTCTGCGCCTTATCTCCATAATCTGGATCGTAAAGTCCTGGTGAACGTAAGATCGAGGCAATTACTGCAGATTGCGAAACAGTTAATTGGTTTGCATTGCGGTTGAAGTACTGCTGCGCGGCGGTCTGCACACCGTAAGAACCGCGACCAAAGTAAATAGTGTTGAGATAATTCTCGAGAATTTGATCTTTACTCATCGCATTCTCTAATTTCAGAGAGATGACAAGTTCTTTTATCTTTCGCTGAACACTTCGCTCTGGTGTAAGAAAGGCGGTCTTTGCATATTGCTGAGTAATCGTTGATCCACCGCGGCCTTGGCCAAAGGTCAAAAGGTTCGATACAACTGCGTGCGCTAAACCGGTAATGCTAAATGCGCGCTCTGAATAAAATTGGCGATCCTCGGCCGCCATCACTGCATATCTCAATCGCAGTGGAATTTTTGCTAGCGGGAGAATCTGTCGGTTCTGGGCACCGATACGACCAATTTCTTGTCCGTTGGTGTATTGAATAACGGTCGCCTGGCTATTGACGTAGGCGTTGGGATCTGGAATATCGACTGTAAACCAAGCGAGCGCAAAGAGAGTTGCTCCGGCGACAAAGCCAAAACCTGCGAGAAATATGGCTGCGCGGATGAGCTTAGTTTTAATCACCCGCCAAGATTACCGCTGAAGTCCTCATCCTCGAGTGTTCGCTGACGACGTGGTGGGCGTCGTTCTAATCCATCACCCAATAAATATGTAGAACAGAGGTGATTCCAAGAACATTCGCGACAAACTTCGACAATATAGACCGCGAACTCTCCAAACTCCTTCTCCATCTCAATTAACTCTTTCGGGCTCTTAATACGTCCTGAGAACTGTCCGAGTTGATCTCCAAATGTGTAACGGAGTTCGACGAGTGAATCTTTCTTACAGACCGGGCAATTACGTCCCGCTTTCTCACCGTGAAATTTTGCAGCGCGCATCAGATATGGATCAGCATCACATGCATCTACTACTCCACGAAAAAGGGCGAGCAGAGTTGCGCGCTTATCGAGTGAATAGTCGATAAAGCCGCGCGCGGTGCGAGCCTGAGTAGTCATGGCGAGAAGAATATTCGCTTTCTCGCGACTACGCTTCTCCACGTGCAAGCTAAAGGGCTCTCCTTCTTAGAGTTAATGAGTGATAAGGCGCTGCGACCTTTATTGCGAACTCGCTGGACTGGCCAATTTACTGATGGCATATTTCAAAGCGCACTCGCATCTTTCGTTCTCTTTTCGCCAGAACGTCAGGCCTCTGCCTTTAGCGCTGCGATTGCCTTTGCTGTTGTATTACTTCCATATTCAATTGTTGGCCCTATGGTTGGCACGCTGCTAGATCGATTCTCACGCCAACGAGCCGTTCTATATTCAAATTTAATTCGAGTCATCGCGCTTCTCTTTATCGCGCTCCTTATTTTTCAAGGACAAACCGGTGTTGAACTCACCATTTTTGTATTGATTGCATTTGGTGTTAATCGATTAATTCTCGCCGGACTATCTGCTGGCCTTCCACTGGTTGCACCGCAATCATCTCTGATTGCAGCTAATGCTCTCGCTGTCACTGGTGGATCCGTCTGGGTTGTTCTTGGTGGAGGTGTCGGCCTACTTATTAGGCGTTTTACTGACTCCTTTGCCAATGCTGATCATGCTGATGGTTTTCTCATTCTCGCTGCCGCAACTGGGTATCTCATCTCAGCGCTCTTAGCGGCAAGAATGAAAAAGGGTGAAATTGGTCCTGCACCTCACCAAATCCGAAAGGGTTCCTTCCTAGAGGGTTTTATAGAAGTTCGCGAAGGATTTAAATTTTTGGCCGAGCATCAAGATGCAGCGCGCGGAATCCTTGCTACCGCGATTCATCGTGGCGGAATTACCGCTCTCACACTTACCGCAATGTTGCTCGAACGTAACACCTTCCATGATCCAAAAAATAGCGATGCCGGATTGGCTGGTTTAAGTATCGCGCTCTCTGCAGCGGCAGTTGGTTTTACGATTGGCGCACTCGTTGCACCGGCGGGAGTGCGATGGACGGGTCGACATCGTTGGATCAGAATTTCAATGGTTGCCGCTGCAGTTGGTTTGCTGGTCTTAGTTATTGATCGCAATCAAATTCTCTTATGTGTTGCAGCTTTTACCTCTGGGCTATTTGGGCAGAGCGTCAAAGTGACAAATGATGCTCTCGTACAATCGAAAATTAGCGATGAATTTCGCGGTCGAGTCTTTGCTGTCTATGACGTTGTTGTGAATGCATCCATTGTCGCCTTCGCCGTCCTTGCTGCATTACTTCTTCCGCAAAGTGGTAACTCTTGGTTAGTTCCGCTCTTGGTTGCAATTTCTTACTACGCAATCGCAGCTATCGCGTTGAGACCAAGTAAATTCTTTCTTAAGGGCGATTCCGCGACCGCCACCAATTAAGTAGCTCTTCGGTAGCGCGCTCTTCGCCTAGTGGGCCGTGCTCGAGGCGAAGTTCCATGAGAAAGTCGAGCGCTTTACCAACATTGGCTGAAGGTGTAATTCCAAGAAGTTGCATTACTTGCGCACCATCGAGATCTGGACGAATCTTTGATAGCTCTTCCTCTTCCATCAATTTTGCAATTCGTGCCTCGAGACCGTCGTAGGTGCGCGAGAGGCGCTCTGCCTTCTTAATATTTCGGGTCGTGCAATCAGCACGTGTTAATACATGTAAATGATTCAGCAAATCACCAGCATCACGCACATATCTACGTACAGCAGAGTCGGTCCATTCGCCATCGCCATAACCATGAAAACGCAGATGGAGCGAGACTAAGGTTTCAACAGCATCGATGGTTTCATTATCGAAACGGAGCGCTTTCAACCTATTTTTAGTAAGGCGTGCACCGACAACTTCGTGGTGATGGAATGAAACCCCGCCACCGGCGATGAGGTTACGCGTCTTAGGTTTGCCGATGTCATGTAATAAGGCAGCGAGACGATTGACTAGGTTGGGACCACCAAGTCGATCTTCCTGCGTTATCGCTTGTTCCAAAACAGTTATGGAGTGTTCATAGACATCTTTATGGTGGTGGTGCTCATCAATCTCAAGTCGCAACTTTGGAATCTCTGGCAGCACGTGATCTGCAATTCCAGTATCGACCAGGATTGTGATTCCGATTCGCGGATTAGGTGACATTAATAATTTAATAAATTCATCACGAACGCGTTCTGCAGAAATTATTGAAATTCGCCCTGACATATCGCGGAGCGCATCTGCAACCTCGTTATCGAGTGTGAATCCAAGTTGGCTTGCAAAACGAGCAGCGCGCATCATTCGAAGTGGATCATCAGAGAAAGATTGTCGTGCACTTGCAGGTGTACGTAGGACCTTCGCTGCTAAATCATCTATACCGTTAAAGGGATCGATAAATTCTGGTGATTGACTCGTAAGTTCGAGCGCCATTGAATTAACTGTGAAATCTCGGCGCGATAAATCTCCCTCGATATTATCGCCGTATTCGACATCAGGATTGCGTGAATCTTCTTCATACTTCTCTGTGCGATACGTTGTTACTTCAACTGTTGTATCCCCGCGCTTAGCCGCGATTGTTCCGAATTCAATTCCGGTATCCCAGACATGTTCTGCCCATGACTTTAAAATCTTCTTCGTCTCCAACGGATGTGCATCTGTGGTGAAGTCAAGGTCATTGCCAAGCCGACCCAAGATTGCATCGCGTACTGGACCACCGACGAGGGCGAGGCGATAACCCTTCTCTTTAAAGGCGGCGGCGAGTGAGCTCGCTAAAGGTGCCCGCTCGACCAGGGTCGCGAGAGCGAGTTCTCGTCCTAGATTGGTCTTCGCATCGCTCACAATAGATAAGCCTAGACGAGCTATTCAATCTCACGTGCATGGCCAAGACCATCGCGTAGTCTTACTCCATGACCCCGGCACCTAGTGCGGGCAGCGAAGGTACCAAGAAGAAGCGTAGGCGTAAGCGCCCAACGCATCGCTCCCCACAAAATTCACCTACCGTAGAAGGTGGGCAGCAAGTAAGTAAGAGCCCCGCAAAGAAAACTCCTCCTGCTCGCACCTATGCAAAACGTGTTGATGAGGTAAGCGCTGGTGGTCTCGTCGTTGATAAAACCGGAGCGCTTGGTCTGCTGATCGGTCGTCGCGATCAGAAGGATGCCAGCGGAAAGAAAATTCTCTGGTCGTTACCTAAGGGCCATATTGAAGAGGGCGAAACTCCAGAGCAAGCTGCAATCCGTGAAGTGAAAGAAGAGACCGGAATTGATTCAGAGATTAGTAAATCTCTCGGTGTTATTGATTTCTGGTTTATGGCTGGCGGGAAGCGAATTCATAAAACTGTTCACCATTATCTCTTCCGAGAAAGTGGTGGCATTCTCGCTGCTCAAGAATCTGAAGTTGATGAGGTTGCTTGGTTTCCATTGGAGTTAATTGTTGAAAAGCTTGCCTATCCCGATGAGAAGAAATTGATCGCGCGCACAAATGCAACAGAGATTTTGGAAGCGATATGAAAAAATCCTTCGCTCTCTTTGCGACGCTCTCATTCCTATTCATCGCTCTTCCGCAAGCAGAGGCTGACACTCCTGTAGTTCGCATCGTCGATGTTCCACATCGCAACTTCGACGGAACTTTTAGAGATAACGAATTAGCAAAAACTCTGACTCCAGATGGTCGATTAGGAAAGGCGCTCTTTAAGGCTAAGAACACTGCAACTTGGGTGATTGATGCCTATCTCGTTGATGAAGTTAAAGATATGGCCGATGGATACCTCATTAATGGCAAGCCGGATCCAGTTGGTTCAAGTATCGCGCAGATTTGGTTGCAACAATTAAAAATTGCAACTCTTGGAAATCCAATCGTCGCCCTGCCTTACGGAAATCCAGATCCAGCGCTGGCCCGCAAATTAGCTCCTAGTGAAATAAATTTCTATTCAAAGATTTCAGCGCAGTCATTGGAATTATTCTTTGGTCGGCCCGTCATTTCACAGAGTGGATGGGAGAGCGGCAAATCCCGCCTAGAAGGCGAATATCAAGAGTTCTACCGTAGAGATCGCACACTGCTCTTGAGTCTTTCAAAGGTGATGGATGTTCCAGAAATAAGCGCGTTACGTAAAAATTTAGGAGTTCTACTCAACCCAGAACTCAACGTCGATGACCGCGCATATCTCTCGTACTCTGCTCGCGCAGCGGTAGGTAAAATTTCAGGAAAGTTAAAGGTTGTATCCGGCCATTACCAACTAACTTCCGAGCGGGTAAAGGTTCCGCTGACTTTGGTAAATAAATTTGATACTGCGACAACGGTTAACCTCTCGCTGATTCCGATGAACTCTCGTGTCCAGGTGCAAAATCTCAACGAAATTACCTTGCCGCCACATTCACAGATTCAAATTGCCGTGCCTTTCACTGTGATTGCATCTGGATCTACCCTTGTTTTAGCTCAATTTATGACTTCGCAAGGAGCCTTAGTTGGCGAAGTCTCTAAATTAAACTTCTCGCTCACGGTGATTGATTCGCGTGTCGCCTGGTATACCACCGGCGCCGGCATACTTTTATTCTTAGGCGCTGTTGCTCAATCTGTTCGGCGTATTCGCAGGGGGCGCAATGAAAAATAATGAACTCTTTCGCGCCTCTTCTATTATGGCTGTAGGAACAATTCTCTCTCGGATAACCGGTTTTTTCCGGGCAATTTTAGGAGTTGCAGTTCTTGGTACTGCACTCCTTGCAGATACATATAACGTCGCAAATACGATGCCTAATATTCTCTACAACTTACTTGTTGGTGGCGCGCTTACCGCAATCTTTGTTCCACAATTAGTTCGATCTTTTAGCGATGAAGATGGTGGACATGGTTTCGCCTCTCGTCTGGTTACAACTATCTCTGGAATTCTCCTCTTACTCGTAATCGTCGGCATTATCTTCGCTCCGGCGCTGGTACGACTCTATGCACCAGAGTTCTCAGCAGTTGGCTTTGAACGCGAGCATGAGATTGCGATTGCATTTACTCGATATTGCCTTCCCCAGATCTTCTTCCTGGGGCTCTTCACCATGTTGGGTCAGGTGGCTAACGCCCGCGGTTCTTTCGCACCGCTGATGTGGGCGCCAATAGCTAATAATCTCGTTGTAATTGCCGTCTTCGGTGGCATCCTTGCGCTACAACACTCGATCTCGCTCAACTCAATAACTGATTTCCAGATTCAACTTCTCGGGTGGGGAACCACAGCAGGTGTTGTAATTCAAGCGTTACTACTTATTCCCGTGGTCCACCGATCAGGAATTAAGTTGCGTCCAATATTTGGGGTGCGCGGCCTCGGTAAATCTTTCTCGTTAGCTGGGTGGACTCTCGTCTATGTCTTGATCTCACAGCTTGGTTATTTGGTTACCGTAAATGTTGCAACTGCTGCTGCGGTGAGAAGCGCTAAAGCCGGAATCAAAACCGGAGTTGGTTTTACGCCATATACCAGCGCCTACTACATCATGTTACTTCCATATTCGATTGTCACAATTTCTATCGTCACAGCGCTTCTTCCAACGCTCTCTAAATTGGCAATTGAGAAGAAGGTTGACGATGTAAAGCTACAACTCATTCGTGCAATCAAAATGGTGGGAGTTGTTACAGTTCCCAGCGCAATTGCCCTGATTTTCTTCGGTCCACTTATGACTGAGGTGCTCTATATGGGAATTTCGCTACCGGATTCGCGATATATCGGTTATGTATTAGCTGCCTTAGGTTTGGGGCTGGTGCCTTTTAGTATCAACCTCATCCTCGTCCGTGGTTTCAACGCATTTGAAGATACAAAGACGCAAGTTGTATCAATCTTTATTATCAATGTCATCTCAGTTCTACTCTCTTATATCTTCTTATGGAAACTCGATAGTGGAGTCGTAACGGTTGGTCTCGGAATTGCATTCTCAATCAGTTACATCGTGGGTTTAAGCGTGACCCTAAAACTTATTAAGAAGCATGTGGGAACGCTCAAGCTTGCAGATTTCGCACGACAACATCTCTCACTATTTGCTTCAGCTCTGATCGCCATGGCCCCGCTCTTTGCAATCTCGACCTATCTCAATTGGGCAAATGATGGTGCGCCACTGATAGCCCGCGCACTACGGTTGCTCTTTGTTTTAGCTGCCGGTGGATTGGGCTACCTCTTTGTTGCACATCGATTTAAAGTGGCTGAAATCGCAGGGCTTCGAAGTTTCGCCACAACAGTGCTCGCACGGCGCAAGCGATAGCGGCGCGGTAAGGTGCACTCATGAGCACCGAAGTACGCGATATCGTCATTGTTGGTTCAGGTCCTGCCGGATATACCGCCGCTATCTATGCAGCGCGCGCCGAATTAAAACCTGTCATCTACGAAGGTTCTGTCACCGCAGGTGGTGCATTGATGAATACGACTGAGGTAGAGAATTTTCCAGGCTTCGTCGATGGCGTAATGGGTCCAGATTTAATGGATAGCATGCGTAAGCAGGCGAAACGTTTCGGCGCAGAATTAATTACAGATGATGTTGTTGAGATGGATCTTGATGCAGAAATCAAAACCATTAAAGATGGTTCTGGAAATATTGTTAAGGCTAAGGCGGTCATCCTTGCTATGGGCTCTGCCTATCGTGAGATCGGCCTTGAAAATGAGAAGCGTCTCTCGGGTCGCGGAGTTTCATGGTGTGCAACATGTGATGGATTCTTCTTCCGTGAGCAGGTAATTGCTGTTGTTGGTGGTGGAGACTCTGCAGTTGAAGAGGCAACATTCTTAACTCGTTTTGCATCTAAGGTTGTTTTAATTCACCGCCGTGATTCCTTGCGCGCATCAAAGATTATGCAAGAGCGCGCTTTCAATAATCCAAAGCTTGAAATGATGTGGGATACCGAAGTTATTGATGTCCTTGGTGCAGATAAGGTTGAAGGGCTCAAACTTCGCAATACCAAGACCGGCGAAGAATCAATCGGTGCTTTCACTGGTCTCTTTGTTGCAATCGGCCATATCCCACGTTCTGAGCTCATTACCTCCCAGGTTGCCCTCGATGACGAGGGGTATGTGAAGGTAGAAGGTCGTTCTACACGCACAAATCTCAAGGGAGTCTTTGCATGTGGCGATCTCGTCGATCACACATATCGCCAAGCAATCACCGCCGCCGGCTCGGGATGCCAAGCAGCGCTAGACGCTGAGAAATTCCTCGCCCACTAGTATTCTTAACGAATCGAATTACAGTAAATATCTATCAAACAGGAGTAAGTCATGAGCGCACCAATCAAGGTAACAACAGCAGATTTCGACCAGGTTGTATTGCAGAGCAGCAAGCCTGTTCTCGTTGATTTCTGGGCTGAGTGGTGTGGCCCATGTCGCGCAATCGCTCCTATCTTGGACGATATCTCAGCAGAATTTGGCGACAAGTTAACGATTGCAAAGCTCAACACAGATGAAGAGTCAGCGATTGCAATTAAGTATGGCGTCACTTCAATTCCGATGCTCAATGTTTATGTCAATGGTGAAGTTGTCAAGACAATCATTGGTGCAAAGCCAAAGCCAGCGCTCTTGAAGGAACTCGAAGGCTTTATCTAAATCACTCATGAAGGAGTTATCTCCCGACGAGATTCGCTCTTTTCAACAAGAGCGTGGACTCCATGTCACCGGCGAATTAAATGAAGCCACTCAACGCGCGCTAGAAGAGGCTCGTTGGAAACTTGGCGATCGTTCACTCTATCTCCAACCATCTCCCATGATGCGTGGCGATGATATTGCGACGCTACAAGCCCGCTTAACTGAGATGGGGTTTAACTGCGGTCGAGTCGATGGCATCTATGGGCCAAGCACTGAGAGCGCGGTAAAAGAATTTCAAAAATCAGTCGGTGCAACGATTGATGGAAAATGTGGACCAGCGACAATTATCGCGTTATTGAGATTAACAAAGACAATCTCTGGTGGCGCTCCTACTGCGCTCCGCGAAAGTGCAGCACAGAAAAATCGCGGTCCCGCACTTGCAAATAAAGTTATCGTTCTTGACCCTGGTTCTTCTGAAGGCGAAGAAGAGATCACACTCGACATTGCCCAACGTATTGAAGGTCGCTTACTTGCCTTGGGTGCAACCGTCTTTCTTGCGCGCGGAGCTTCAAATAATCCGAGCGAACAAGAGCGCATCGCTTTCACAAATGCAAATAACGCTGATCTCTTAATCTCATTACATACCGATAAGCATTCAAATCCAGCTGCAGAAGGTGTCGCAACTTTTTATTATGGAAGTGATGCTCACGGCATTCATTCGATCGTCGGTGAAAGATTTGCATCATTGGTGCAACGTGAAATATCTGCGCGTACCGATCTTCTCAACTGTCGTGCACATGCAAAGATGTGGGATGCCCTTCGATTGACAAAATGTCCAGCAATTCGAGTAGACCTCGGTTATCTCACAAATGCTGGTGATGTAGAACGTTTATCTCGCCCTGAATTCCGCGACACTATCGCTGAGAGTTTTATTATCGCTATCCAGCGCCTCTATCTCGCAGCAGAAGATGATGCGAAGACTGGAACTTTACGAATCTCAGACCTGCGTAGCGCTGGTATTCGCCGTTAATTAAGTACCGAGTTATCGAAGAGATATGGGAAGATTCACCCCATGTCAGAGGTAAATATTCGCTATCAAACCGGTGCTCCACAAAATCTAGAGACTCGATTTGCTGCGCGCGCCGCCGGAATGCTGCCCTCTGAAATTCGCTCTCTCTTCGCCGTTGCCTCACGTCCAGAGATTGTCTCTCTCGCGGGCGGAATGCCAAATCTCTCTGCCCTTCCAATGGAGATGATGGCTGGCGTCGTTAATCAACTCATACTTACCAATGGCTCTGAGGCGCTTCAATATGGAAGCGGGCAGGGCCATCCAAAGCTCCGCGAACAAATCTGCGATGTGATGGCGCTCGAAGGAATTCGCGCAAATCCAGATGATGTTGTTATTACCACCGGTTCACAGCAAGCGCTCGACCTTATTTCTCGTATCTTCATCGATCCAGGTGACGTTGTACTCGTTGAAGCACCATCTTATGTTGGCGCTCTCGGTACATTTCGCCAATACGAAGCATCAGTTGTGCACGTTGAGATGGATCATGACGGAATGGTTCCAGAATCACTTCGTAATGCGATCGCTAGTGTTCGAGCAGCTGGTCGTAAAATTAAATTCTTATATCTCATTCCTAATTACCAGAATCCGACAGGGGTCTGTCTTCCATCTGATCGCCGTACCGAAATCCTCAATATCTGTCGCGAAGCTGAGATTTTTGTTGTTGAAGATAATCCATATGGTCTTCTCGGTTTTGATAAGCCGTCACCTAATGCGATGCGCGCTGAAGATTCTGAGAACGTTATCTATCTCGGTTCATTTTCAAAGACAATCGCATCTGGCCTTCGCGTTGGTTGGGCGCTCGTTCCACAATCGTTGAAAGATAAATTGGTAATTGCATCTGAATCATCAATTTTATGTCCTTCGAACTTTACCCAACTTACAATCTCTAGCTATCTTGCAGATCAGCCTTGGCGTGATCAGATTGCCAGCTTCTGTGAGCTTTATAAGGTTCGTCGCGATGCGATGCTTGAATCTTTAGAAGAGTACTTCCCACAAGAGGCGACATGGACAAAACCTGGCGGTGGTTTCTATGTCTGGGTTAATCTGCCAGCGGAGATTGATACCAAGGCGTTGATGCCAAAGGCGATTGTCGCAAAGGTTGCATATGTTCCAGGCAATGCCTTCTATGCAGATGGCCTTGGATCTTGGTCGATGCGATTGTCATATTGCCACCCAACTCCAGAGCGCATCCGTGAGGGTGTAAAGGCACTTGGTGGGGTCATCAAGGGTGAGATGCAACGTCGCGGAACTGCTTTACAGTAAAAGTCAGTTTAACCTTCGATTAAATCAACGATACGTTGTAGATCCTCGGTACCCGCAAATTCGATCACAATCTTGCCTTTACCTTTACCGAGCTCTACATTGACTCGAGTATCTAGGTAATCACTTAAGAGCTCTGCCGCTGCCAACCCTGCGCCAGATACTCCCTTTGGTGCTGCCTTCTTTGCTGAAGTTGTCGAAGGTTTATGGGTTGCAATGATCTCTTCAGTTGCGCGAACATTTAACCCTTCACCAACGATACGAGCTGCAAGCTTCTCAATCTCTTTCGCATCAGTGAGTCCTAGTAGCGCACGCGCGTGACCAGCAGACAATATTCCTGCCGCAACTTTGCGTTGTACTGATTCCGGTAAGTTTAAAAGACGAATTGTGTTGGAGATCTGCGGGCGTGAACGCCCTAACTTCAACGCTAACTCATCATGAGTACAACCAAAATCGGTAAGAAGTTGTAAATATGCAGCGCCTTCTTCTAGTGGGTTGAGTTGGCTTCGATGAATATTTTCAATGAGAGCTTCGCGAAGAAGCTCGTTATCTGGGGTTTGCCGGATGATAACTGGAATAGATTTTAAACCTGCAGCCTTTGCCGCGCGGAAGCGGCGTTCACCCATTACTAATTCATATTTGTTCTCGCCGACTTTACGAACTACTGGAGGTTGCAAAATCCCAAATAGTTTTATGGATGCAATCAACTCATTAAGTGCATCTTCATCAAAAACGGTACGTGGCTGACGTGGATTCGGTGAAATATATTCGAGTGGGATTTCATTCTGTGTTGCAACTTCAGTTCCACCAACAGTAAGTGATGTAGGAATCAGTGAATCTAAATTAGTTCCAAGGCCACCGCGCTTTGTTGCCATTATGCACTTCCTCTTGAATTTTCTCCCAAGTAATTAATGCTGACAACATTTGAATTAAACTCTGTTGAAAGATCAGGCTCTTTCGCTCTTCCGCGATCTGCAATTTCGCGCGCAACCTGCATATATGCAATTGCACCTGGTGATAATGGATCGTATGTCATCACAGTTTGATTATATGAAGGCGCCTCAGATACGCGCACAGCACGTGGAATTGGAATATCAATTAATTCGTTTGGGAAATGCGCGCGAACATTTGCAGCAACATCGTTTGATAATCTCGTACGAGAATCAAACATTGTAAGAATAATTGTTGAGAGATTTAAAGTTGGATTGAGTCGCTTCTTTACAAGTGTGTAGGTCTCAAGTAATTGTGATAATCCTTCGAGCGCGTAATACTCGGTTTGAATTGGAATCATTAACTCCCGTGATGCAGCAAATGCATTGATTGTTAAGAGCCCCAGTGATGGTGGGCAATCGATAAAGATGTAGTCGTAATTGATACTAATTTCATCAATCGCCTCTTTTAATTGAAGTTCGCGTGCAACCATCGAGACTAAATTAATCTCTGCATTGGCAAGCGATGTATTAGAGGGGATGCAGTCGAGCTCAGGAAAGCCGGCAACCTTCTGCACAACAGTTGTTATCGGCGCAGTTCCCATAAGGACCTCGTAGACCCCAGCGCTATCGCGGTGTTCAACGCCGAGGGCGGTTGAGGCATTTCCTTGTGGGTCGAGATCAATGACGAGGACTCGGAGGCCACCCATTGCCAGGGCTGCTGCAATATTGACGGTTGAGGTGGTTTTGCCGACCCCACCCTTCTGATTGGCCACGGTGAAGATCCGGGTAGAGGCAGGTTTCGCCATCGCCTCTTTGAGGCGACGGACGCCTATCACTTTTCCGTTTGTTTCACGTGAATCATCCACAGGGGTATTCAACCACCATTGCTGGGATTCAATTACTGAGCAGGGGTTTTGGGGAGCTTCTTCAGCTCAACGATCC
>CAJBMC010000064.1 GCA_903954055.1 uncultured Actinomycetes bacterium
AGCTTCTGGGTAGCGGGATCAACCATTCCATCGGCTGCAGGTAAAGATTGCACGGGTACGGCAACAATCCCACAAGGAATAATTGGCGTTGCTATCAATGCATTTGCGCCAGGAAGCGGAGCAAGTGCAACAAATCGTTCACTTACAAATATTGTCTTCCCGGCTTCGGGCTTTGCAAATATCGACCAAGGTGGATTTAGAAACCTGGGACTTACAACTTTAACTATTCCGGCGTCTGTCACCATGGTTGGGCTCGCTGCATTTGAGAATAATCCACTGACAGCTGTGACTATTACCGGTGCAAGTGGCGGAGCTTCTACATATTTAAGCCAAAGCGCTTTCAATAACCAAGACGTCCTATTTGGTCTCTCTACTTCTATAGCCTTGACCTTTGGAAGCGGCAAAATTGATATTGGATTCAACTTCGGATCTTCAACGCGATTCTCAACTGTGGATTTTGGAACCGGACTTAACAGCATCGACGAAACCGCCTTTAAACAGAACGGAATTTCTCCCGGCTGGATTCCACTCTTTCCTTCTACAATCAAAACAATTGGCAAGGATGCATTTACCTATAATCCAAATATTACAACTATAAGATTTGGGTCGAGCATAACTTCATCAATTACCGCAATCGATAATGCAGCCTTTGATGCAGCATATGTAAAAAGTGTTCAGTATTGCGGTCCAACAGGAACGGTCTTAAGTAACTACCTCAAGAATAGGTTGGCGCTAGCAAAGATTTGGTGCAACTATCTAGTTCCAAATGCACCAACAATTTCGACTTCTTCTCAGACTAATCAGCAGGTAACCATTGGCTGGACCAAGGGCGCCTCACGTGATGAAGCACCAACAGATACCTTCACAGTGCAATATAAATCCGGTGGCGGATCATGGATTTCAGTTGCTTATGATTCGTCAACCCCACTCTCATCAACAATACGTAACCTCACAAATGGAACTACCTATTCCTTCCGCGTTGCTGCTAATAACATCGTGGGTTCGAGTACATTCTCAAACGAGGTTCAGGTAACTCCACTTGGCTTAGCAACAATTCCAACATTCGATACCTCAGTTGCCACTGCCAATGGATTTACCTTTAACGTCACCAATTACGATTCACGAACTGCTTGGTCGGCATCCGTTACTGCAGGGTCTGCCTCGGTTTCTTTGGGTTCACCAAGTGGATCGCGATTACCAATAACAGTCACGAGCATGAATGACGGTGCGACGGCTTCGATACAGGTGACAACCACTAGAAGTACCTATGACACAGGTACTGCCTCCACAGCTGGAACATCTCTCAATGGCGCGCTCACGCCAACTTTCGGCACACCAACGGTCACCACAAATGGATTTACCGCAGCCATCACAAATTACGATTCAAATTTCACCTGGGCGGTATCAACCTCAACTGGTAGCGCATCAATAGTGAGCGGCTCACTGGTTGTGTCAGGGGCATCCTTTGCTACGACAGTTATTGAGACCGTCACGGCAACGCGTTCAAACTTCGTTACAGGGCGATCAAATCTTTCTGTGACAACTCTTGCTGGGTTGACCGCAACTTACTATGGAAACGGAAACACAGGTGGTCTCGCACCTAGCGATACTTCCACATACCAAACTAATGGAACCTTGGTTCTTCTCGGTAATAGTGGATCCCTGACAAAACCTGGTTACACATTTACTGGTTGGAACCTCAATTCAAATAATTCGGGGACGACATATGTAAGTGGGAATAGTTTCACCTTGGCCAATACCGGTGTCTCTTTCTATGCGCAATGGACAGCAACACCGTATAACGTTATTTACCACGCAACAGAAGCTGGTTCAGGAACTGCGCCTACAGAACCGAATCAGTACACAATCGGAACAACTGCAAACATTCGTGGAAATTCAGGCAATCTTCTTCGCACCGGATATGTATTCGCCGGCTGGGCAGATAATGCCAATCGCACTGGAAAAATCTATATCTCTGGAGATACCTACACTGTTCAGACCAATGACATTGATCTCTGGGCGGCGTGGACTCCAAATACTTACACAATCACCTATAACGTAAATGGTGCAACCGGTTCTCCAAGCAAGAGCAGTGATTCATACACGGTTGGCTCAAACGTGGTGAGTCTGGCAACTATTGGATCGATGGCAAAGACCGGTTATAACTTTGGCGGCTGGGCGACGCAATCTGTCGGAACCGCAATCTCTGATTCATTTACAGTGGCAGCAAATACAACGCTCTTTGCTCAATGGACGATTGCAAGCTTTACGCTGACATATAACTTAGATGGTGGAACAGGTTCGGTCCCAGCACCTACCGCAGTTAATTACCTTCAGCAATTTAATCTTGCACCTGCAACGGGACTCACGAAAGTAGATACAAATACCGTCACATATGCCTTTGTTGCATGGAGCCTAAACTCAGTAACATATAACGCAGGCCAGGGGTATTACATGCCGGCTAGTGATCTGACATTTACTGCAACTTGGACTCGTATTTATAACGTCACTTATAGTTTGAACGGTGGGTCTTCTGCTACTGCAATCCCTGACGACCAAAGAGTTTCTGGCGACACAATCACCGTTTCAACAGTCACGCCATTACGCACCGGATATGACTTTATGGGTTGGGTCGATCAAAGTGGGAGATCTGCAGTAGCCGGAGCGGATTACGTTGTCAGTGATGGCCACTACTTGATTTATGCACAATGGAGCGCCACTCCTTATTCGGTTACTTATGACGCAGCCGGTGGCTCGCCTGCACCAACTGAAAGTTCAAAAACTATCGGACAGAGCTTCACTGTAGGTGCTGCACCTTCAAAGATTGGCTATGACTTTAAGGGCTGGAACGATGGTACAAATACATATGCAGCAGGTGCTCCATATGTATCCCAGAGCAGTAACATCGTCTTTACTGCGCAATGGCAGGCACAGGTCTACACAATTAAATATGACCTTAACGGTGGATCAGGAAGTGCTGGCGGAGATCGCGCGTACACCTACGGAACCGCGGCCTACACACTTCCAACAACCGGCTTCTCACTTACTGATTACAGCTTTGGGGGATGGGCGACAGCTCCTGGTGGCCCAAGCATTGGTGCCACATTTGCGCCAAGCTCATCAATTTCACTCTATGCAATTTGGAATATTGCAATCTACCGATTGAACTTTGATGCTCAAAGTGGAGTCAGTGAAAGTTCGACTGCAAAGGTTTCGATGGGTCAGGCGTTGATTCTGCCAAGAGCAACTCGAGCAAATTACAATTTACAAGGTTGGTCTAGCCAGCCTTCTGGTGGAAGCATCACAGCAGGTGGTTCAAGCTTTACGCCAACGAGTGATGCAACTTTATATGCGCAGTGGGCTCTTCAAGTATTTACAGTTACCTATAACGGTAATGGCGGTACATCTGATACTTCGACCGCATCAATGACATATGGATCAACAACTCCATTAGTTCTACCTTCGGCTACACGAAACCATTACTTCTTTGATGGCTGGTATTCAGCAGCTACTGGTGGATATTTAATTGGCAGCGCTGGTGCAAGCTATAGCCCATCAGGGTCAGTAACTATCTATGCACATTGGACCCAAGCATCACTTCAGGGCCTTGGTCAAGCGACAAAGATTGCGGAAGTAACTGTCCTAGCGGGCAATAACAGTTCGTTTACTGCCGGAAGTCAAGGTAGCTCTGCCACTGTTGCTTACACCGCAGATAGCTTGCCATCCGGCACAGTTATTACCGCATATGTTCAAAATTCGACTGAACGAGCATCTTCGTTGATTGACCCAAATTTAAATTACATCTTATCGATGGTGGTTGCATGGGTAGCACCTGATGGAACCGTTCCTGATACAGCCCCTGGAAAGCCAATTCTTGTCACGATCTCTAACACTGGAATTACAAAGGGCTCACGAGTCTATGGACTTGTAGGCACAACACCTAAATTCTTAGGCGTAGCTACACAAGATGGAAGTGTTCAGGTATCACTTACTCAAGACCCAACAGTGACAGTGGCAATTACTCGTCCTGATTCAGCTACTGCTGTCACGGCAGTTAGCATTGATGACACATCTGCCTTTATAACTTGGGAAGCGCCAGCGGTTACTGGAGGATCTCCGATCACCAATTACACCGTGACATCAAGTGCAGGACAGATATGTTCAACTGTATCTACCTCATGCACTGTAACTGGCCTCAGTCCCGCGACTGATTACACATTTACAGTAGTCGCTCGAAATGCACTCGGATCTAGCGACCAAAGTTTGCCTTCAGCTCTCATTACAACATTTGGAACTCCAGCACCTCCAGCACCTCCAGCGCCTCCTGTAAATTCAACTAACTCAGTAGTTATGCCGATTGCAATTGTTCAGGCACCGGCTAAGGATGTAACTCCAGCGCCGGCACCGCCTGCGCCTGCAGCTCCAGAAGTGAAGCCAATTCCAACTGAGGATCCAAACCAGAGCGGCAAGAGTGATGCTGATAAGGCCGCTGAGAATGCGCAGAAGTTAGCTCTGGAAGATGCAGCTAAGGCTGCAGCTGCGATTGCTCCAGCGATCACGGTCTACTCAATTTCAAAGGACCTAAAGCTCAGCGATTACAACCTGGCCTACCTTCGCGCGTACCTTGCAACGCTAAAGCCTCATGCAATGGTGACCTGTATCGGTTACACATATACCGTCACGATGTCTCAGGCTGAGGCGACTGCACTTGCAAAGAAGCAGGCAAACGCCCTCTGTGCAATTATCAAGAGTGAGCGAGCAACGCTTTCAACTTCAATTCTCATTAGCCCATCTGAGTCGGCACCTGTCGCAGCGCCAGGTGCGCAGTGGGTGGCAGTGAGCTATCGCGTTGATAGTTATGAGCCAATTACCCCAACTAAGCGATATCAGACCATTCAAAATGGGCTCTCATTCTTGGCCTATCAGCCTTCTTATGTAGCTGCACTTGAACTGAAGAAGATTGAAATTCGTCAGTGCTCAACAAATAAGAATTATGGAATGAGCGCTCAATATGGCTCAGGTAAAAAGTCAATAGTTATTACTGAATACAGCGCGACAAAATCATGCTCATTGATGATGGCGATTCCAAATAACGCCAAGCGCACGATTGTGACAAAGAACGGCACCAGCATGCGCCCAGGTGCTCGAATCTCAATCGTGACTGCTGGCCTCACTGCAATTGAAATCAAGAAGCTAGTTGCGGGTCTAGCTCGGGTGCCGATTCAATGAGGTGTAACTAAATGACTGACTATTACTACGACGATCCGGTTGAAGAGCCGGTTCTAAAGCGCAAGAATCCAAAGTCGATACTTGCCGCGGTGCTCTTACTTTTTGCCGGTGGACTTTTCATCAACACAACTCTTGCTTCAAATATAAATATTAGTACTGGTGGCAACATTGAGTTTGGGCAAGGAATGTCACTCACCACTGCTTGTTCTGGATCAACACCATTAACGGTTACCCCTGCTTCTTCCTTCGTCAACTCTTCTGGCTCTGGAGCTTTCTACTTCAACAGCGTGACCATCTCTGGAATTCCTTCTGGCTGTGATGGTGCGGATTTTCAAATCTCTGCTTATGATTCTTTAACTTCAACGGCGCTCCCATTATTTGGCGTCTATGGTGACAATAAGAGTGTTGCCACCGTTTGGAACAACTACGGATTCTTCCAACAAGGATTCCAAAGTCCAGGAACAGTAGTGAGCAGCGTGACTGGAGCTTTCACAGTTACTTTTAAATCGCCGGTAGCACTGTCTTCAAACGCCGCGAGATTGACCTTGCAAAGTACTGGACATAAAGATTGGGCAGAGGCATCAATCTCAACTATGCAAGGGCACACATGTGCTCTTCTAAATACCGGTACCGTGAAATGTTGGGGTAGTAATAGTGATGGTCAACTTGGTGATGGCACAACAACAAACAGACTTACTCCTGTCACTGTAACTGGCTTAGGCTCAGGTGTGGTCGCAATCTCAGCGGGAGCCAGCCATACTTGTGCCGTTTTAGTCACTGGCGCAGTTAAATGTTGGGGTAATAACCAGTTTGGCAAACTCGGCGATGGTACAAAAACAAGTAGTTCAATTCCAGTTGCCGTATCAGGATTAAGTTCTGGCGTTAGCGCGATCGCAGCTGGTGCGAATCACACGTGCGCACTTTTAAGAACTGGTGGAGTTAAGTGCTGGGGCGATGCAGGTAAAACTGGAGATGGCTCAGGTCTAGAGAGAGTCACCCCGGTGGATGTGTCAGGCTTGAGCTCTGGCGTTAGCGTGATTACAGCTGGTTTTTACCACTCCTGTGCTTTGTTAAAGAGTGGCGCTGTTAAATGCTGGGGAAGTGCAGATAGAGGTGCAACTGGTGATGGTGGAGGAGGTGACGCTCCTGGGTCAGCTATTTCAAACTTAAGTCCGGGTGTCGTCGCTATTGCATCAGGCGAACGCCACAATTGCGCACTGTTAACTACTGGCGCAGTGAGATGTTGGGGTTGGAACGATTTAAATCAAGTTAAACCAACTGCTGGCGATGTCAGCACTCCAGTAGATATCGCAGGTTTGGGTTCAGGGGTTACCGGAGTCTCGGCGGGCGGCCAAACCTCCTGCGCGCTTTTCAGCACCGGCGCTGCAAAATGTTGGGGCAATAACGGTAGCGGTCAATTTGGTGATGGAACGACGACAAGCAGTTCGTCCCCAGTCTCTGTCTCAGGTTTGAGCTTTGCTGTTGCAATGGTGAACAGTCAAAACCACGCTTGCGCGCTATTGAATACCTATGTAATTAAATGCTGGGGCAGTAACGGTAGTGGTCAACTTGGTGATAACTCAACGACACAGAGACTTACTCCCGTAAGTGTCACAGGAATCCCGTAATAAGTAGAGCGCGAAAAATCGGCGCTAACCTTTAAATTTTCGCACTTCTTGGGGCCATCCGCAGGCTACTCCCACCTTTGATCCCCACATCTTTGCTTCTTCATCTGATGAAACATCGATAATCGTAAGCCCACCTAAGAATTCGCCGCCGGCTGTAATTCGATCTTGAACTTCTCCGGTTTCAGAAATACCGATTGCCTTTTCAATCTCTTCCTCAAGCCCTCCTCCGAAGACGAGCACTCCTGCCTCTTTCATCTCTTCAATAACAGCTCGTGAAAGCGGCCCCCGAGGTACGTACCACTCTGCAGGATGGTCGCCGACCCATTGTTGATTGAAATAGATTATGTATTTTGGCATAGAGAAAGTTTATATGAGTGATGATGAATCGCCCTAAACCCCACATATTGTGCCCGTGATTAACTTCGAATTGGGATTTCATCAATGCTGTTGAAGATAATTTTTCCCATCTCTCTCGCCTTAGCCATCTCTAGATCTGCGCCCCTAGATTCACCAGGAATGCGAAGAACCGCATCACATTTTTCTAATAGCCTATGTGCAACCGGGTATTGGTATTCGGTGAATTGCTCAGATGCGTGTGAGTCCCCACCAGCTTGTCGGATCACCGGCCATGCAAGCCATTCGCCTACAACTGCGAGGTGTCCTTTTTTGAAGATGGGAAGTGCGTAATCCTCCATCGCCTTTAGATTTTTTGCGATAGCAACTTCATCACCATTGGTCCCAGACAAATACGGCCCTGAAATAAGAATCATGAGTGGCTTAGCCATGTCTCGAGCGTACATTAAAGAGAAGAGTCGCCCTATAAGCCGGATTCACAGGCTATCTGCGCTAAATGTCCCACCAAATGGTCGCAATCTTTCTTATTGCAATTTTAGGTTGAACTCGAAGGAATTCTAAGATTTCCACTTCCCTACTCTCAGGCAGGCATAATCTGATGCGTGAAAACTTTGCTTGGGA
>CAJBMC010000065.1 GCA_903954055.1 uncultured Actinomycetes bacterium
CTCGGCATCATCGAAGAGTCACATCTCGAACTGGGTAAAGGGCTCAATGTTCTGACTGGCGAGACGGGTGCTGGTAAGACGATGATTCTCACGGCGCTCAACTTAGTACTCGGCGGAAAATCGGATAGTGCTTTGGTTCGATCAGGTGCAGATCGACTGACTGCCGCCGCAACTTTTACTGCACAAGGATTGCTATCTTCAAACTTCAGCACCGCCCTTGATGCAAGTGACATCTCGCTAGAAGAGTCGCAAATAATTTTCTCAAGGTCAGTGACCGCGGAAGGAAAGAGCAAGGCGCTCTGTAATGGCGCAACCGTTCCAGCGAGTGTCTTGAGTGTTCTTTCAGAGTATTTGATTGAAATCCACGGGCAGTCAGCGAACACTCAACTTGTGAAACCAGCTCGACAACGCGAGCTATTAGATCGCTTTGGTGGCGAAGCAATCACCAAGGCTTTATCAGAGTTTCAAAAAATATATTCTGACTACCTAGATCTCAAGAGCCGCATCAAATCAATGCAGAGCGCCTCGTCGATGCGAGATAAAGAGATTGCAGAGTTGGAAGAATTTCTGGAAGCATGGAGTAAATTGAAACCAGTTCGCGGTGAATTCGCGACATCTGCTGATGAGATCTCACGCCTTTCAAGCGTTGAAGATTTGCGAGTTGCGGCGCAAGGCGCATTTGATGCCTCTTTTGACGAAGAAGCTGGCGCACTCACCTCGTTGGGAGCTGCCAAGCGGTATCTCGAAGGGGCAAAAGGTCGAGATTCTCGCCTCGACGCTATTAGCGATCAGGTGGCAGAGAGTTTCTACGCGCTCGACGAAGCAGTTCGCGATCTCTCTTCCTATCTCGCATCGCTAGAAGCAGATCCAGATCGACTCAATGCGCTGCAAGAGCGCAAGGCGGCGCTGAGTTCTTTTGTGAAGAAGTGGGGAAGTGGAAGTGACCCAGATGAGTCAATGGTTTCACTTGCAGCTCGCGCTAAGAGCGGAAGAGAGAGCATCGCCGATCTCCGTGGAGGAGATGAGCGCATCGTGGAGCTGGAGAAAGAACTTGCAGCAGTAAAGTCTCAATTGGTCATATCGGCAAAGAAGTTGAGCTCCGAACGTGTCACCTCAGCAAAACAGCTCTCATCCGCGGTCTCAGATGAATTGAAGCATCTCTCAATGCCGCACACCGAACTAATTATTGATATTGAGACCGCTGACTACGCCGGTGCTCTCAAGGAAAGTGATTTCACTATTCATGGATGCGATGAAGTCTCCATCTCCATTAAGGCACATGCCACAGCATCAAAAGTTGCTATCGGCAAAGGTGCCTCAGGTGGCGAGATGTCACGCATCATGTTGGCGCTGGAAGTTGTCATAGCAAAAACTCATCCGGTGGGTACTTACATCTTCGACGAGGTCGATGCCGGTGTAGGTGGAAAGGCCGCTATTGAAATTGGACGTAGGCTCCATCTATTAGCGCAGAGTTCTCAGGTCATTGTTGTCACCCATCTTCCGCAGGTTGCAGCATGGGCTGATACTCATTTCCGGGTTGAAAAGAGAAGCGATGGTGTGATCGTAGAATCCGGAGTCGAGAAATTATCAGAAAATCAGCGGGTGGAAGAGATTGCGCGAATGCTCGCTGGCCTGGAAGAGTCGGCGAGTGCCCTAGAACACGCCGCTGAACTCCTAGCGATGCGAGGCTAACTCCTCAATTAATGATAGGTTCGACTTCCATGAGCGAAAGAGCAAAGAGCCATGGACATGTCACGAAACATATATTTGTTACTGGTGGCGTCGCCTCAAGTTTAGGCAAAGGACTCACCGCATCTAGCCTTGGCAGGCTTCTTGTCGCTCGCGGTATCCGAGTCACCATGCAAAAGCTCGACCCCTATCTCAATGTAGATCCGGGAACGATGAACCCATTTCAACATGGTGAGGTATTCGTAACGGACGACGGGGCGGAGACCGACCTCGATATCGGTCATTACGAACGTTTCTTGGATCGCAATCTTGAAGGTTCAGCGAACGTCACCACTGGCCAGGTTTACTCGCGTGTTATTGCGCGCGAACGTCGCGGTGAATACTTAGGTGAGACAGTTCAGGTTA
>CAJBMC010000066.1 GCA_903954055.1 uncultured Actinomycetes bacterium
ATCGCAACCAGTCTTAAGTTTGTTGGTTTCGATGTGCGCACTGCGGCAAGTGGATCACAAGCTCTCGCAGTTGCAGAAGAGTTTAAACCGCATGCGATGATTCTTGACGTCATGTTGCCCGACCTCGATGGTTTTGAAGTCTGTCGCCAGATAAGAAATGAAGGACATCAGATTGGTGTTCTCTTTCTCTCTGCGAAAGATGAGATGAAAGATAAAGTCCAAGGACTCACAATCGGTGGCGATGATTACATGACAAAGCCATTTAGCTTAGAAGAGCTCGTTGCTCGACTTCGCGCACTCTTGCGTCGTATTGGCGTCGTCGAGCAAGCGGTCGATGATGAAAAGATTTCATTCGCAGATCTTGAACTCGATGAAGCAACGCATGAGGTTCGTCGTGCAGGAACGCTCATCGACCTCTCTCCTACTGAATTTACACTTCTACGCTATCTCCTCATCAACGCTGATCGCGTTGTTTCAAAGGCACAGATTCTCGATCACGTCTGGGATTACGACTTTGGTGGGGATGCCGGAATCGTCGAAACTTACATCTCCTACCTCCGCAAGAAAATTGATATCTACGAACCTTCTTTGATTCATACAGTCCGTGGCGTTGGTTATCGACTCCGTATCGCACCTACTAAGTAATAGGCTTTGCAGATGAAGAGCCCTTTTCTTACTTGGAGCCTAAGAAGTCGACTAGTTCTCGGTGTTGTTCTCCTCAGCGCCGCCGGCTTTGTGCTCTCAAGTATGGTCGCCCAGCGGGCACTTCACTCATACTTACTGCAACAAATTGATGCTGAACTTCTCACGCTCTCCGGAGGCTCACTTCCTCGCGTCGCCGAAGCGGGTATCGCACATGACCCAGATGATCTCGCTGCGACCCATACCAACGATAAGAAACACTCTCAACTTACTCCGACGGTACGTACGCCGTTACAAAGAATTCCAACCTCAACATCAGTTACGCTCTTAAATGCGCGCGGTTTGGTTACTGGCGCCCTCGGTGGAGATCTCAACGCAGCGCCAGTTACTGATTATTTGACTGGCCTCACCCCCGCAATTGCACGAAGCTACAACGGCGCTGCCTTCACCATCAGAGCAGAGGGTTCAGATTTTCGCGCTGTTGCGCTCGTGCTTCCCAACGGACAAGGAACTGTTGTGGCTGCACAATCACTTGAAAGTCTAGATCGCACGGTTGGAAAGTTAGGCTTCTTCTTTCTCTTAATTGGCTTGTTGTTGATCTCTTTAATTGCAATTGCTTCTCGGATTGTTATCAAGGTAGGAATGCAACCGCTAGAAGATGTAGAGGTGACTGCAGAACTTATTGCGGCTGGCGATTTATCGGCACGTATGCCTGATGCCAATCCTCATACTGAAGTTGGTCGACTAGTTACATCACTCAACTCAATGTTGGGCCGAATCGAGAGTTCATTTGATGCTCGCACGGAGAGCGAAAATAAACTTCGTCGCTTTGTTGCTGATGCATCACATGAATTACGTACACCTTTAACTGCGATTCGAGGTTTCTCAGAGCTCTTCCGCCAAGGTGCAGTTTCGGGAGAGGAACCTACTCGCGAACTCATCGGGCGAATTGAAGGTGAATCAAAGCGGATGGGCGCGCTGGTAGAAGATTTACTTTTACTCGCTCGCCTCGATCAATCGCGTGAGATGGAGGCAAAGCCGGTAGATCTTGAAGCAGTTCTTGAGTCGGCTGTTGCCTCTGCCCGCGCCGCTGGTAAAGATCACCCAGTTACCTTTACCGAATCAGGAGAAGAGTTATTTGCAATCGGTGACGAGGCGCGAATCCACCAAGTCATCGCTAACTTACTTGCCAACGCACGCGCCCATACTCCGGCTGGCACAACAATTGATGTCACGGTTCAAAAGGATGTAGACGGAATTCGAATCTCGGTTGCTGATAACGGACCCGGTATATCTGAAGAGAATCAGAAGAAAATATTTGAACGCTTCTACCGCGCAGATCCATCTCGAGTTCGGGTAGATGGCGAAGGCAGTGGACTTGGTTTATCTATCGTTGATGCGGTGATGACAGCTCATGGTGGAAACGTCACGGTTCAATCAGAGCTTGGGAAAGGCGCGACCTTTACCTTATTTTTCCCACTCGCCAGCTAATAAGAGATTAATTACTGAGTAGGGCCTAAAGATTCCATCGCCCGCAAAGTTGCAATGCGCTCTTCAATCGGTGGGTGGGTACTAAATAGTTTTGAGACTGACTTTCCATCGAGTGGAGATTCAATCCAGATATGCGCGACTGCATTTGATTTCTGTCGGACCACAGTTGTATCCGCCGCCAAGACCTCTAAAGCCTTGCGAAGTCCTGCTGGGTTACGGGTAAATTGAACCGCGGTCGCATCAGCTAGCGATTCACGTTTACGAGAGATTGCAGATTTAAGCAACATCGCGGCAATTGGCGCCAAGATCAATACCGCTAGGGAAATTATTAACGCTACCGGATTTTGATTATTGTCACGATCTCGATCACGGCCGCCGCCAAACCACATCATCCGTGTGAGGAAGTCCGAGAGAATCGCAATTGCTCCAGCTGTTGTTGCCGCAACTGCCGAAACCAAGGTGTCACGATTGGCAACATGGCTCATCTCATGGGCAATGACACCTTGAAGTTCATCTCGATCCATCACCTCAAGAATTCGTGAGGTAAAAGCAATCAAGGCATGCTCTGGATCGCGCCCGGTCGCAAAGGCGTTAGGTGCGCTATCTTCAACAATTGCCACCTTTGGCATTGGCAGACCTGATGCAACCACAACTTCTTCGATGAGATTAAAAAGTTGTGGTGCATCTTCGCGCGAAATAACCTTCGCGCCGGTCATTGTGATTACTAATTTATCCGAGCCGTAATACGAGCCCCAGACTCCAACGAGTGCGATACCTACAGCGATAGGAACAACAGCGGTCGTTGTTCCGGTTCCGAAATAGGTAAGCGCTGCATAAGCCACGAGCCAGGTAAGTAGGCCCATTGAAGCTAGGAGAAAATATGTCTTTCCCTTATTCGCAGCTTGCAGTTCGCGAAAGTTAGAGCTCGATGCCATCTATAAGTCCTATTAAAACTTTACATTCGGAACGTTACGGTCGGCAGCGTTTTCGATCTCGTAAAATGCGCGAGCGCTTACCTTGGCAATACCAGCAAAGAAGCTAGTCGGAATTGTCTTCACCGCTTGATTGAGTGAGCGCACATTGTCGTTGTAGAACTGTCGTGCGAAGGAAACCTTATTCTCGGTTGTTGAGAGCTCTTCCTGAAGTGATAGAAAGTTTGCTGATGCCTTGAGATCTGGGTAAGCCTCTGCAACTGCAAGTAATCCACGAAGTGCATTTGTCACTGCGCCATCGGCTGCTGCAACTTCATTGATTGTATTTGCGCTCGTCGCCTTTGCGCGGGCCGCTACAACTGCATCAAAGGTCCCTTGCTCATGCTTTGCATAACCTTTAACTGTCTCGACGAGATTTGGAATCAAATCTGCGCGGCGCTTGAGTTGAACCTCAATCTGAGCCCAGGCTTCATCAACTGTGATGTTGAGGCGAACCAGGCGGTTATATTGAGCAACGATGAAGAGAGCGATAAGTGCAAGAACTGCGATAACAATGATGGTAGTCATAAGCTTTTAAACCCGATTTCTCCGGGCTATATTCCCGGACGTCTATTTAATAGTACTGCGGTGGAAGTTCATGAAGGAACGGCTTGGGGTTGGCCCGCGCTGACCTTGGTAACGGTTGAGATATTGAGCAGAACCGTATGGATGTTCTGCCGCTGATGAGAGCTTAATCAGGCAGAGCTGGCCAATTTTCATCCCTGGGTATAACTTCACAGGCAGGTTTGCCACATTTGAAAGTTCGAGGGTGATGTGGCCAGAAAATCCTGGATCGATAAATCCGGCGGTCGAGTGCGTCAGGAGACCGAGGCGACCGAGCGATGATTTGCCTTCGAGGCGACCTGCGATGTCATCAGGAAGTGTGATGACCTCGTACGTAGATGCGAGAACGAATTCGCCTGGGTGCAAGATAAATGCTTCGCCATCTTCGGCGACGATTTCGCGAGTCAGCTCTGGCTGTTCAAGCGCTGGGTCGATGACCTCGTACTTATGGTTTTCAAAGACGCGGAAGAACTTATCGAGGCGGACATCGACAGAGGAGGGTTGGATCATCGACTCTGCGAAAGGTTCGACCCCCACACGCTTAGCTTCGATTTCGGCACGGATATCGCGGTCACTGAGTAGCACGAGCGGACTCTATCTCCCTTCTAGCCTAGATCTAGGAAGCGACTTCCTTTTTTCTTTCCGTTACGCAAGTGGATCTGATGCATACAGATAGATATTTCGATCCTCTGGAAGTCCCTCTGCCAAGGAGACGGCGAAGTCTCCTGATTGGCGCTGCCAATCATTTGCGGCGAGCTGACGAGAGAGCCCGGCAAGGGCAACTGGAGATGCGCACTCCTCAGGCGTTCCACCGAATTGAACCGGGCCTTTATGGTCAATGAGAACTGTAGCGATCACGATTTCGCCAGCTTTAGTTTTTGCGATTTCAATACTTCTCGATTGCTGAGGCCAATCGATGTGAGAGCCAGTTCTTATCTCCCAGAACATATGTCTACCGTCCGCCTTAAGGCGTTCTGAAATTTTATGATCGTGCACGTGACCTGAAATCCATGCAATTACATTTGGGAAGTGCTCAAGCAATAAGAGCACTTCTTTTTCTAATGCAGGTGGCTCTTCGCCTGAAGGGTAATAGCCGTTGAAGAGACATGAAAGTGGGTGGTGCGAAGTTAAGATTACATACTTATCTTTCGAGATAGCTAATAAATTCTTTAGCCAAACCATCTGTTCGTGATGAATGCATCCTTGCCAACCGCCAAAGCGATTTACCGTATCGAGTGCAATCAAACGAACAGTCGAAGATATATCTCTAAACCAGTAGCTAACTTGATTTTCATCTTTCTTTAATCCGTGGTCGTGCCCACACTCGGTATGAATCTTTACCCAATCTTCAATAGCTACCAGTGAACGGCGAGCATCGGGCTCAACCGGTGTCGTCTCCAGCGATTCAACGCCGGGATACTTTGCTGGACCAATCTCACCAAATGCATCGAAGAGATCTTGCAAATTTGGATTTTCACCTAAGCCAGAAAGTTTGGCCGAGCCGGTTGCAAGCTTTTCTAGCTCTGCAGTTGGCGTTGCTGTTCCCTGGAGTAGTGCATCGTGATTTCCGTGAATTGCATACCAAGGGTGGCTAAGGCCAGTAGCTTGAAACGAGGTAAGCGCACCTTGAGTTACACCTTTAAAAATTGGAAAGCCATGGAGCGTGTGCGGCCGATCTTCCGCCATTCCATCAGGAGCTCCATCTGGGTGGTAATAATGAATGTCGTAAGTCTCTACATCGCTTACAAATGCTCCGGTAGCTTTACCTGGCACTCCGCTGGTGGGATCTATCAATTCGCCTTCGAGAATACCTTTATACCAATTGAGTTCATTCTTCTGAGCGTTATCAATGACATCTCCGGTGATGATTACCGCATCAACCGGTGCCTGCATTAGCGGACCAACTTTTATCTCGTTGACTGCCTGAACCATAGATTCAAGAACTTGGGTTGTTAAGAATTCTTGGGCTCGGTATGTTCCAACGTAAGGCACCATTGCAGAGAGTGGATTATCTGGATCGGCGATGCGGTCGAGAAATTCCAAGCGCGCTGGAGAAGCGGCATCACAGATATGCAAATCACTGAGATGTATAAATGTTGCGAGAACATTTCCGATCTCAGGCTTCACTCCCAGCGGTTCTTCGCCTTCTCCGTGGATTAAAGGTTTCCAACTTTCATTCGCTTTCTCGCTGCGGATGATTCTTCTCTTATGCGTCTCAGGCATTTGTGATCAAGACTTTCTTATCGGTAATGACTGCTTGTACTAAATCTCCTGGGTGCAGCTCCATTGAATCTGAACTAGGCATCAGTGACTGCAGAATTGAGCCATCACCTATGCGAACCGTAATTCGTGAAGAGGCTCCTAAAAATGAACGAGTAACCACAACTGCATTGTGATATGTCGAATCGTGGAGAAGTTCAATCGACTCTGGACGAATGAGCGCTGTGACGTTTCCATCTTTTTCATTATGGTTTTTTACTGAATGCTTCTCGCCGAGCACTTCTACTTCGCCATCTTTTAATTGAGTTGGGATTCGATTCATTGCCCCGATAAATGATGCAACAAAGAGAGTTGCCGGACGATTGTAAAGTTCATCTGGTGTATCAATCTGCTCGAGCTTTCCGTGGCTCATAACGCCGACGCGATCTGAAATTGCCATTGCCTCTTCTTGATCGTGAGTAACAAAGAGTGTGGTTGTATTGAGTTCGACTTGAAGACGTCGAATTTCTTCACGAAGATTTTGTCGTACCTGTGCATCCAGTGCGGAGAGTGGTTCATCAAGCAGGAGCACCTCTGGTTGAATCGCTAAAGCACGGGCCAAAGCAACTCGCTGCTGCTGACCTCCTGAGAGCTGATGCGGAAAGCGCTTATGTTGTGTGGTGAGTCCAACTAGCTCAAGTAACTCGCCTGCTTTGCCAATACGTTTTTCTTTTGGTTCCCGGCGCATCTGCAGACCAAATGCCACATTTTCTTCAATTGTGAGATGTGGGAAGAGACTGTAAGACTGAAAGACCATTCCCATGTTTCGCTTATGGGCTGGAACGTCTGTGATCTTCTTGTCGTTGAGCGTGATTTCACCAGAGCTTGCGCGCTCTAGGCCAGCGACGATTCGGAGGGCTGTGGTTTTTCCGCACCCTGAAGGGCCAAGGAGTGAAACCAGTTCACCTTTCTTAATAGTGAGTGAGAAGTCATCGAGAGCTATTACTGAACCGAAGTTACGTGAGAGCCCTTCAATCTTGAGTGAATTTCCCATGTTTTACTCCTCGTTTACAGCGCTTTGAGTTGGTTGACGGTCTAAGAACGTGAAAATGTAAAGCAGGACCCATGCGAAGAAGAGTGAACCCACTGCTAAAGCTGTAGCACCCAAGATGTTTTGTTGCGAAATATTTGTAATCCATGTTGGGAAGGTGTTCCAGTGAAGCAACTGCGCAAGAGTAAATTCTCCAAGCGATAAAGTGATTGTCATAAAGAGGGCAGCAAATATTGATGGCAGTATCGATGGAACGATAACCCGCAACATCACGTTAATCCAAGATGCCCCTAAATTTCGCGCTGCTGCGACAAGTGTTGCAAGTGGACGGGCGCTCATTCCGATATCGAGAGCGCGGTATGTATAAGGCATTGATACAACCACATAGAGAAATGACAGTTCGTATACGGTGCCATGTACAAACCCGGGTAGCGCAAGTTGTGCACCAGTTGCTAACGCGACAACCGGAATAATCAACGGCAACATTGTCAGGACATCAATAAGTCTCTTGTATTTCTCCCCACCGAGGTGTAGCCATGTGACTGTAGGCACCATCAGAACCAAGGTGAGAATTACAGCCAGCGCCATAACCCGCATCGTGATTCCAAGGTTTTCGCTAAAACCCGATTGATCCAGAATCCATCGATACGAAATTAAAGAGTGCTTCTCAGTTCCACCATCTCTTAATGAAAATTCTGTCGCCGCTATGAGCGGTAGAAAGAGAAATATTGCGGCGATAGCTAATGCAATATTTGCATCTAAGTTCTTCCGAAAGTTCATCATCGTACTTGCCATCTAGATGCACGTTTCTGTAGCAATATGTACGGAATCATCGCTAAAAGTGAGATCACAATCATTCCGAGTGCTAATGAGTATCCGAGATTAGCCTTATCGATTGTGACATTTCCATCAAGAAGACTGCCAATTTGAAGTGGGACTAATGCAATATTTCCAACGGTCATTGCGCGAGCCGTTCCAAAAGCAGAGAATGCGCTGGCGAAGAGCAGTAGAAATGATGCAATAAATGAAGGGGCCAAAATTGGTAGTCCGACATGGCGCCAATACCCCAAGGGGGTTGAACCTAAATTTGATGAGGCATCGCGCCACTCTCGTCGAAGTGCTGTTAACGCCGGGGTAAAGACAATAATCATGATTGGAATTTGAAAATATGAATAAACAATTAGTAACCCGTTGAAGGAAAAGAGGGTGAAGCCCAAGCTATACAGGTCAAGCCCGAGACTTTTAAAGAGATTTGTTGCTAACCCAGATGGACCGAAAGCTGCGAGAAACATAAAAGCGAGTGGGACGCCACCGGTGTTTGCTAAGACACCACTGACTGATGCAATAAATTTCTTGAGGTTCTTGCCACCCTTTTTCTCAATTGCCAGCGCAAGTAGCACTCCAGGAATGGATGCGGTCAAGGCAGAGTAGAAACCTAATTTGATGCTGTTGAGAAATGCCATTCGATATGGATCATGAAAGAGGGCCTGAATATTCTCGAAGGTAAATGCTCCATCATTATTCTTGAAAGAATTAATAAAGACGGCGCCGATTGGAAGAAAGAAGAAGAGGGCAAGGAAGAGAAAGAAGGGAAGCAACGGCCATGGAAAGGTAGACCAAAGGTTGGCCCCCCGCTTTCGCGGAGAACCAACCTTTGCAACGTCTTGGAGGACCGTTGTCGTTGTCATTTATTTAGAGCTTTGGCCATTCAGTAACAACTGTTGCCTTTTGCTCTGTCTGCTGATCAGGAGATGGTGCTACACGCTTTGCACTCTTAGGAATCGCGAATCCTGAAGGTGCATCAACGATTGTCTTCTTCTTGATCATTGCTGCTTCAGTGATTGGGTGTGCAGCGCCTGAAACCCAGACATTCTGACCGCCCATGATCTTTGCCATCAACTTTGAACCAGATAGCTTGATATCTGCTGAAGTGATGTCCTTTGAACCCTTACCGTTAACCTGTGAGTAGAGGTACTCCTCCCAGAGGCGTGCAGCTGCACAGTGTGGTGCCTTTGCGTTGATTGCCTGTAGGTATGGTGTTCCCTGAAGTGCGATATCTGATGGCATTACGAACTTAAGGTCGCGGCCAATTGACTTTGCAGATGCAATCGCTCCTGGGCCATTGAAGTCCCAAGTGATTGTTGTCTTGTATGCACCAGCTGCGTAGTTAGCTGAGTTAGCTGTAACAGGAACGAAGTTTCCGTTTGCCTTTGCAGCCTTAAGAGCTGTGATACCAGGCATGATGTCATTGACTCCACCACCAGAAGTTGCTGCTACTGCAAAGAGCGCCATCAAAGCCTGCTGTGATGAGCTTGGATCACCTGTCAACGCAAACTGGCCCTTAAATGCTGGATCTGTAAGGAGGTCCTTGATTGATGTTGGAGCCTTTGAAAGTGATGCATCGTATGAGATTGCAAGCACGCCGTAGTAATCGCCGTACCAAAGACCGTTCTCGTCTTTCCATTCTGCTGGAATGTCGTTCCAGTTTGCAACCTTGTAGTTTGTGAAGAGGTTCTTGCGACCAATTCCAAGTGCATCTGGAAGAACTGAGATTCCGATATCTACAACATCTGGCTGCTTTGATGCAGGAGCTGTCTTGATTGTCTGGATCTCGTAAGCTGATGAACCTTCTGGGTTATCGCTGTTGATCTTGATTCCGAATGCCTTTGTGAAGATATCAATCGCTTCACCGTAGTTAGCCCAATCGCGCGGGACTGTGATGATGTTGAGTTCGCCTTCAGCTTTTGCTGCCTTGACGAGTGCATCCATGCCGCCTGCCTGTGCAAGGTTCTGGACTGTACAGAAGTTTGTCTTAGCTTGTGCTGGTGCAGATGCAACAACCAAACCAGATGTTATGAACATTGCAGCTGCTGCAGCTGCGATTGAACGCTTCATGCGCATGTAATTTCCCTTTCGTAGGAACTTGCGCGAATCATCGTTAAGGGAAGGTAATAATGAGTTGCAAATAGTCGTACGGTTGCAAACGGTTGGATTAATCTTCGGCGTACAACAGGTTATCGCTTGGCGCTAAATAAGTGACTTTAAATCTGCTACTGAGTGAATAACAGATGTTGCCCCAGCTGATCTCAGTTGTGACTCATTATGTGTACCGGTGAGAACGCCAACAACTTGGCCTGCTCCATATGAAGTTCCAGCGCCCATATCGGCCATTGTGTCGCCGAGCACGACGACCATAGATGGTGATGAAACGCTAAGAGCCTCTGCACACTTGAGAAGCATCGCAGGTGATGGCCGACCACCACCTGCCTCTTGTGGAGTGATCGTAAAGTCCAAGAGTTGGCGCCAACCAAGTTTTTCAATGATGAGATCAAGGGTCTTGCGGCTAAATCCAGTTGTGAGTGCAACTCGAATTCCGACTTCACGCAAATTCTCGATTGTCGCTTGGGCACCGGCAATCGGTGTAACTCCGCTCCGACTCACGATCTCAAAGTAGGCATTTTCAAATGCTTCTAACGCCAATGCCGCACGTACTTCATCACCAATAAGTGCGGTGAAAACCTCAATCTTTGATTGCCCCATTGTCTCAATCGCATATTGCGTCAACTCATCCGCTTTGCGCTCCCATAGCTCTGGCTCTGAATTTTGGAACGCTCTTTGAAATGATTCAACTACCAGTCCATCGTCGGAAATTACGGTTCCGGCAACATCAAATGCAACTAACTCAATGGATTTATTCACTTCGCAACTCCTTTAAAGTTTGCTCTGCAATTGCTGGCGCCAAGGTATTTCCACGACCTCCGGGGCCAGTAACTACAAAAATATTTTTAGAAATCCTGCGCCGATCACAAATTGCACCGTCTGTGCGCTGGCTATACACCCCAGACCATCGCTTCATGATCGGTGGAATCTTCTTACCGATTAAATCACTGGCTACTTCATGAAGATATTGGTAGGGCTCTTCATCTAACTTAAATTCAAAAGGCTGGTCATATGCGTGTGTATCGCCAATTGTGAGAGTGCCATCGGTACGTTGAACCAACAGGAGTTGCATATGGTTATTAGCAGCGACTGGCTGCTGGGCTGGTAGTTGTCCGAGCGAAGGTACGTCATACGCTGGGTAATATCGAAGTGAATCGGCATCTGCGATAGATGTTGTTAACTCTTCATCAAATGGCGCAGTGCTCATCATTTGAAGATAAACCTGACGAAGTGGTGCGCTCTCTAACTGCTCTTTAAATAACGTCTTATGATCGGCACCAGGTGTAACGATTGCGAAATCACCGCTAAATTCTTCGCCACTACTTGCAAATGCAACCACTCCCGCATCCGTCGAATGTAAATTGATAATTTCAACCTTTGAACGCCATGTGTAAGAAGGATTCTTGAGAAGTGATGTACGAATCTCGGTAAGGACTTTTCCTGGTTCGACCGTTGCATCGAGTGGGCACCATAACGAAGCGATGAAATTTCCACGAAGAGCTGGGTTAATTTTCTGAGTTTCAGCCTTATCGAGTAACTTCCATTGACGAAGCTCTGCATCACTCTTTGCCATTGACTCTTCAAGAACTTTAACTTCTGCTGAAGTACGAACAAGTGTGAGCGATCCATTTGGTCGAAAGGTCAGCTCAGGAATCTCTTCCGAGATTTCTTGCCAGAGTTCTCGGGTGCGAAGCGAAGCTTCGAGCTCTTCCCCGGATGCGCGGCCGCCGATCCAAACGAGTCCAAAGTTGCGAACGCTTGCACTGGATGGGAGAGGGTCTCGCTCGAGATGGATGACTTCATATCCGTCTCGAAGAGCAGCGCGGGCGTGCAATGTCCCAAGCACTCCGCCGCCAATGATTATCACTCTCATGTAAGACCCCTCCCTGGTGCTGACTCTCGACCCACACCATAAATATCGAGGGTGGTTAATGTGACGGGCTGGCGAAGAGTTCTAAAACAAATGGCGTAGCCACTTGCATAAGTTACTGGCGGGTAGAACTATTACGCCATGAGCCATTACACAGCAAATCTGCGCGATATCGAATTCTGCCTCTTCGACCTCTTGGGTCGCGAGAAAGTTTTAGGTACCTCTCTCTACTCCGATCTCGATCGCGACACTGCGATGGGAATGTTGGAAGAGATTAAGCGCATTACCGAAAATGATCTCGCAGCATCGTTCGTTGATGGCGATCGGATGGGAACAACCTTCGATAAAGCAACCGGCGAAGTAAAGCTTCCCGAAAGTTTTAAGAAGTCATATAAAGCATTTGTTGATCAGGGATGGTGGAGCCTTGATGCTCCCGTTGAACTTGGCGGAACAAAGATTCCACCATCACTTCGTTGGGCTATCGCGGAAATGGTGCTCGGTTCAAATCCTGCAATTCACATCTATGCATCTGGCTATGCATTTGCGCAAGTTGCCTACGTATTAGGTAATGAAGATCAGAAGAAGATGGCAGGACATATGGTCAATCGTCACTGGGGTGCGACGATGCAATTGACAGAACCTGATGCTGGTTCAGATGTTGGCGCAGGACGTTCAAAGGCAGTGCAACAGCCAGATGGAACTTGGCATATCACCGGAACAAAGCGCTTCATCACATCTGGCGATGCAGATATCTTTGAGAACATCATGCACTTCACACTCGCACGTCGTGAAGGTGGCGGACCGGGTACTAAGGGTCTCTCTCTATTCCTGATTCCGAAATATATGTTTGATCTTGAGACCGGCGATCTTGGAAAGCGCAACGGTGTCTATGTCACCAATGTCGAACATAAGATGGGTCTCAATGTCTCAGCAACCTGCGAGATGAATCTCGGCGAGAAAGAGCCAGCTGTGGGTTACTTACTTGGCGATGTGCATGAAGGTATTGCGCAGATGTTTAAGGTAATCGAGTTCGCGCGCATGATGGTCGGCACGAAAGCAATCTCAACGCTCTCTGCTGGTTATCTCCAAGCGCTTAGCTATGCAAAGTCACGTGTGCAAGGTGGCGATATGAAGGTCATGAACGATAAGGCGTCACCACGTGTGACGATCATTCACCACCCAGATGTACGCCGCTCATTGATGGTCCAAAAGTCTTATGCAGAAGGCATGAGAGCCCTCGTTCTCTTTACTGCAGCCCAACAAGATGAGGTAGAACTTGCTCGCGCTGCTGGCGATGAAGATCGCTTGAAGAAGGCAGAGGCACTTAATGACTTGCTACTTCCAGTTGTAAAGGGCTTTGGTTCAGAACGCGCATGGACACTTCTTGGAACAGAGAGCTTGCAAACATTTGGCGGCTCCGGATTCACCCAAGATTGGCCGCTCGAACAATATGTTCGCGATGCAAAGATTGATACTTTGTATGAAGGTACTACTGCTATCCAAGGACTCGACTTCTTCTTCCGCAAGGTCGTCAAAGATGGCGGTAAAGCGTTAGGTACACTTGGTAAAGAGATTTCAGCATTTGCTGAAAGTGGTGGTGCAAATGCGGCAGAGAAGCAAGCGCTCCTTAAAGCTCTTGGTGATCTCAACGGAATCATTGGTGTGCTTGTTGGACATGCCATGGCATCACAGGAAGATTCGAAGGAGATTTACAAGGTAGGTCTCAACACATCTCGTGCACTGATGGCCGTTGGTGACATCATCATCTCCTGGTTGCTACTACGTCAGGCAGATATCGCAACTGAGAAGCTCTCAACTGCTACCGGTAAAGATAAAGATTTCTATACTGGCAAGATTGCCGCGGCACACTTCTTTGTACATAACGTGTTGCCCCACATCACAGCAGATCGCAAGATTGTTGAAGCAACCGATAACACCATCATGGATCTCCCAGAAGGTGCTTTCTAAAGATAAGTAAGAGTGAGAAGTAAGTGAGATAGGCTCGCCCGGTGCTAAAGAATCATCGTGGCGAGCTTTATCTTTTGCTCGGAGCTCTCACCTTCTCTTTCAACGGCGTTGTCTCGACGGTCGTTCTCGAACATATGTCGGCATTTCGATTAGCTCAGATTCGCGCCATCTCGGCATTTCTCATCTTGTTAGTTTTTGCATTGATTCGGAATCGCAGCGCACTTAAATTTTCTCGCAGAGAAATCCCACTGCTCTTGCTCTACGGCATCATCGGATTTGCCCTTGTTAATGTTGGATATTTCCTAGGAATTAAGCGTGGATTGCCGCTAGGGCTCGTGCTCATTATCGAATTCACCGCACCGATTTGGGTGGTCTTATGGATCAAGTACATCCGTAAAGGTTTTGTGGCGCGAGATATGTGGGGCGCAATTCTCTTGGCGCTCATCGGTTTAGTGCTGGTCTCAAAGGCGTGGGAGGGATTTGCATTTGATTTCCTTGGTACCTGTGGCGCGCTTGGTAGCGCAATCGCTCTTACCGGCTACTTTCTATTGGGTGAAAAAGTGCTCGCAGATCGCACACCAATTGCTGCCACAATTATTGGGTTAGGTGTAGCCGGACTTTTCTGGGCTTTGGTGCTTCCGATCTGGAATTTTCCTACCGAAATCTTTTCAATGAGGATGGATATCCATGGCTATCTCGCTGGAGATTTTCTTCCGGGCTGGGCGCTACTGCTCTGGGTTGTTGTGATGGGAACAATCGTTCCCTACATATGTGTTATTAATGGGCTATCGCTCTTAGATGCATCAAAGAGCAGCGCAATCGGAATGTTAGAGCCAGTCTTGGCATCTGCCTTTGCTTGGATCTGGCTGAACCAGCGGTGGAGCTTGATTCAGATTATCGGTGCCATGGTTGTGCTTCTCGGTATCTACTTGGCTGATAAATCTAAATCAACTTCAGAATAATTTAGATTAAATCAGAGCAAAAGGGTTCTCCATATTTGTAACTCGAAAGAGTTACTCGTTCCAACCACCATCGCCGGATTCGGATGGTTGTTGATCACCATATGGAGAATCTGGAATGTAGCCAGCAGGTGCGCTCTTAGGTTCATCAAAGGAACGCATCGGCGCAGCTTGAGCCATATCGAAGAACCGTGCAAAGTGAAGTTGAGCTGAGACTGTAATCGTGCGGGTCGGACCATTACGATGCTTTGCAACGATGAGGTCTGCTTCTCCTGCGCGGTTCTGTGAGTCATACATATCTTCGCGATGGAGCAAGATCACAACGTCGGCATCTTGTTCGATCGATCCGGATTCGCGGAGGTCGGACAACATTGGCTTCTTATCGGTACGTTGTTCAGGGCCACGGTTGAGCTGAGAGATAGCAATAACAGGCACATCAAGCTCTTTCGCCATCAACTTAATTTGGCGGGAAAAATCGGAGACCTCTTGCTGGCGATTTTCTACCCGTTTACCTGATGTCATCAACTGAAGATAATCAATCACAATTAATTTGAGATCGTGGCGCTGCTTGAGACGACGAGCCTTCGCTCGAATCTCCATCATTGAAAGATTGGGTGAATCATCGATAAAGAGTGGTGCATCAGAGATCTCACCCATACGTCGTGCAAGCTTTGCCCACTCATCATCGCTGAGTTGTCCAGAGCGAATATTGTTAAGTCCTACGCGCGCCTCGGCCGACAACATACGCATCGTGATCTCTGATTTCGACATTTCAAGCGAGAAGATGACTGCGGTTTGATTTTCGTGAATCGCTGCATGTCGCGCAATATCAAGTCCGAGCGTTGACTTTCCAACTGCAGGACGTGCAGCGAGAATAATCATATTTCCTGGATGGAAACCATGAGTGAGTTGATCAAGATCGCGGAATCCAGAGTTAACACCTTCGATTCCGGCACCTTTAGAGATTGCCTCAATCTCATCGAGCGCCTGTGGAAGTAAGGTATTAAGTTGTACATAATCCTCAGATGAACGTCGCTCAGTGACGGCGTAAATCTCTGCCTGTGCCGCATCGACTGCATCATCGACTTCACCATTTTGATCGTAACCAAGTTGAACAACCTTTGTGCCGGCCTCAACAAGGCGACGCATAATTGCATGATCGAGAACAATCTTTGCGTAGTAACTTGCATTAGCTGCAGTTGGTACAGATGAAATCAAAGTATGAAGATATGGCGCGCCACCTGCACGTGCGATTTCTCCACGCTTTGTTAATTCGGCAGAGACGGTAATTGCATCGGCTGGTTCGCCGCGACCATAGAGATCCAATACCGCTTCGAAGATTAATTCATGTGCGGGGCGATAGAAATCGCGTGAACGTAATACCTCAACAACATCTGCAATCGCATCTTTTGATAACAACATTCCGCCGAGTACAGATTGTTCTGCTTGGAGATCTTGTGGTGGTGTACGTTCGAATTCGATACCGACAGGGTTACTCGCCCCACGCTCTTGGCGGGGGTTGTTGGTAGGAAACTCTGCGATGCTCACGGGGAGTAACTTCCCACTCAGAGGGGACAAATGCGACTAAGGCTGTGCGTAAGGCTGTGCGTAACTCCCTATTTCCTGTGTGCAAGGGTGGGGATAAAGTGTGGATAACTATCGATAGTGGTGGATAACTGCGATTTCAGACGGGGAATCTTGTGGATGTAATTACCTCTAAGACATCTCACTGGGTGGACTTCACCTCCTATTCACATCGTTGCGGGAG
>CAJBMC010000067.1 GCA_903954055.1 uncultured Actinomycetes bacterium
AAATGCAACGCTCGGTGAGAAGATTGAAATCCGCAATGTTGCAGTAATCAATGGTCCAGTTGGTCTCTACCTTCACAAGACTTCACCTGACCTTCCACCACAGGTTGGCGTTCTCGTCTCACTTGCAAAGGAAGCAGCAGAAGTTGGTCGCGATGTTGCACAGCACATCGCAGCTTTTGCACCTAAGTTCGTTAACCGCGATGAGGTCCCAGCAGATCTCATCGAGAACGAGCGCCGCGTTGCAGAAGAGACAGCTAAGGCAGAAGGCAAGCCAGAAGCAGCTCTCTCAAAGATCGTTGAAGGTCGCATCACTGGCTTTGTAAAGGAAGTTTCACTTCTCGAGCAGGCTTTCGCAAAGGATGCAAAGAAGACTGTTCAGCAGATTCTTGATGAAGCAGGAACCGCCGTTAAGGCATTCCACCGCTTCCGCGTCGGCCAGTAATACACTTTCGAACAGGCAATAACTCGAATTAAAGCGAAGAGGAGCACTCTCATGACAACGAACCGCGGTTCATATCAGAGGGTGCTCCTTAAGCTTTCGGGAGAAGTTTTTGGCGGAGGCAAAGGCGTCGGTCTAGACCCCGATGTTCTTGTAGATGTTGCAAAACAGATCGCAGATGTTGTTCGTGGGGGAGTCCAAGTAGCTATCGTTGTTGGTGGCGGTAACTTCTTCCGCGGCGCCGAACTTTCCGAGCGCGGCATGGAACGCTCTCGCGCTGACTACATGGGAATGCTCGGAACAGTGATGAACTGTTTAGCGCTCCAAGATTTTCTCGAGCGCGAAGGTGTTGATACCCGCGTTCAGACCGCAATCACGATGGGGCAGGTCGCAGAGCCATACGTTCCGCGTCGCGCAATCCGCCACCTCGAAAAAGGTCGCGTTGTAATTTTTGGTGCAGGTGCAGGAATGCCATTCTTCACAACCGATACCGTTGCCGCGCAGCGCGCACTTGAAATCAGCGCTAACGCCCTCTTGCTCGCAAAGTCTGGCGTTGATGGCGTCTACAACGCAGATCCGCGCAAGGATGCAAGTGCAATTAAATTTGATGAGATTTCATATGATGAAGTTCTACAGAAGTCACTCGCTGTTGCAGATGCTGCAGCATTTAGCCTCTGCCGTGAAAATAAACTGCCAATCGTTGTCTTTGACTTGATGGCACATGGCAATATCGGTCGCGCAGTTCGCGGCGAAAAGATTGGAACCCTCGTTAACTAACGAGGGCCACTAAAGAGTAAGAAGAGAGAAACACATGGCTGATGTAACTACCTCACTCGCTGAGGCAACCGACAAGATGAATAAGGCGGTCGAAGTTGCAAAGGATGATTTCGGAGCAATCCGCACGGGACGTGCGCATCCAGCTATGTTCAACAAGATTATGGTTGATTACTACGGTACATATACAGCCTTGTCGCAACTTGCCTCAATTCAGATTCCCGAGAGCCGCCTCGCAATCGTCTCTCCCTTTGATAAAGGTTCGATGGCCTCAATCGAAAAGGCAATTCGCGATTCAGATCTCGGCGTCAACCCTGCATCAGATGGCTCTGTTATTCGAGTAGCCCTTCCACAGTTAACAGAAGAGCGCCGCAAGGATTACATCAAGGTTGCTAAGACAAAGGCGGAAGATTCGAAGATTTCCATGCGCAATATCCGTCGCGCTGCAAAAGAGGCGATGGAGAAGGCTGAGAAAGATGGGGACATCTCTAAGGACGATCTCTCTCGTGGTGAGAAAGAGCTAGAGAAGATCACCGCAGATCATGTAGCGAAGATTGATGAGTTGTTAAAGCATAAGGAAGCTGAGCTCCTCGAGGTTTAGCCCTCGTATTTCACCATGTCTGATTTACACGCCATTAATGACGCGATTAATAAGCGCGCCGGAAGAAAGCTTCTTCCATCAATTGGCGTCTCGGTAGCTCTCTTTGCAATCGTCTGGTTCTCGCTCAATTATTACCGAATTATTTTCGCGGCCATCGTTGCTCTTGCAATTGTCCTGGGATTACGTGAAATGGTAAACGCACTTAAGAGCGCGGACATTGAGCTCTCTTATCCAGCGCTTGTTCTTGCCTCAATTGGCATGGCAGCCGCGGCATGGTTTGGTGACGTTAATGGTCTAGCGGTTGCAACTGCTGTTGCGCTTCCTTGCTTGCTCGCACTCTTGCTTCCACATGGCCCAGAGCACTTCATTCGTAGCGCATCGGCATATGCACTTACCTTGATTTACATTCCATTTCTTGCTGGATTCCTGATCCTGCTGGCTCGTCCAGATAATGGTTTTGAGCGAATGATGACCTTCGTCGTTCTGATTGCTTGCAACGATACCTTCGCATATCTCATTGGTCTCGCTCTCGGTAAACACACAATGGCGCCAAAGATCAGCCCTAAGAAAACGTGGGAGGGCTTTGCCGGTTCTGTTGTTTTCACAACAATCGCTGGAGCAGTTGCATTTCACTATATTCTCGATGCGCATATGTGGCTCGGTGCACTTGCAGGTTTAGCAGTTGTCATCTCGGGCACAGTGGGTGATTTGATTGAGTCAGCGATTAAACGCGACCTTGCGATTAAAGATATGGGCGATCTGTTGCCTGGCCATGGAGGAGTCCTCGATCGCCTAGATTCAATTCTCTTTGCAGCTCCAACCCTGTGGCTCGCACTCGAAATCGTGCGTCGTGCACAGGATTCAGGACTGCTATGAGCCCCACCAATGAAGAACTCAAATTAATCTTTGATGAACCGGTACAGAAGAAGAAGGCGCCAAAGCACATCGCCGACTTTTCACTAGAGGATCGTAAGAACTTTGCAAAAGAGCTTGGCTTCCAACCCTTCCGCGCAGCTCAGGTAGCAACCCATTATTTCTCGCACCTCAATAACGACCCATCAACATGGTCTGATATTCCGGCAGACCAGCGAGAGGCAATTGCCGATGCGTTAACTCCAAAACTAATGGAGCTTGTCACTACTCGCACAACTGATGGCGGAATGACCCGTAAAGATTTATGGAAGCTTCACGATGGAACTCTGGTTGAATCAGTTTTGATGTGTTACACAGATCGCGTAACCGTTTGTATTTCCTCACAAGCTGGTTGTGGCATGAACTGCCCGTTCTGCGCAACCGGGCAAGGTGGCCTCAAGCGCAACCTGACTGCTGCTGAAATTACAGATCAGATTGTTGCCGCAGCTCGTGCGTGCGCAAATGGTGAATTACCAGGTGGACCAACTCGACTTTCCAATATCGTTTTTATGGGCATGGGTGAACCACTTGCCAACTACAACGCGGTGATTCGCACACTGCACAACATTGTTGATGCAAATCCAGATGGACTTGGAATCTCTGCTCGCTCTGTCACCGTCTCAACGGTTGGTCTCGTCAATGGTGTTGAAAAGTTGATGGAAGAAGGAATCAACTGCACCCTTGCAATATCCCTTCACACTCCTGATGATGAGTTGCGAAATACCTTGGTACCGATTAACAACCGCTTTAATGTCCGCGAGATCCTCGCTGCAGCAGATGCTTACGAGAAAAAGACCGGACGTCGTTACTCAATCGAATATGCCCTAATCCGCGACATTAACGATCAAGCTTGGCGGGCAGATCTATTGGGCCGAATGCTCAAAAACCGCGCCGCGCATGTCAACCTGATTCCCCTCAACCCAACTCCTGGTTCGAAATGGACCGCATCACGCCGTGAAGATGAGGCTGAATTTGTGCGAGTCCTCGAGAGCTATGGGGTCCCCGTCACCGTACGAGATACCCGCGGTCGTGAAATCGATGGTGCATGCGGACAGTTAGCGGCTTCCGAGTCGGCCAAGTAAGCAAACTTTCCTTCAAAACTCCCACGGCCTAAAATCAGACCATCATGATTATTGAGAGAGTGGCTTCAGCCGCTAGCAGTGCGCTATCGAAGCGTCGAATCTCTCGAACAGTGGTTGTGGCTCTTTTCGCCACCTTGATTCAAATAATCAGTGGCTCATTTACACCGGCATCGGCTGCCGGAACTCCGGTTGTCACCGTTCCTGCAAATGGTTGGGTAATCGCACAAAGCGCTACGACAACTTTGTCTGGAGTGAGCGTCAGCGGTCTGGGTGCATCTGATACTTATCTCATTACCGTAGCCCTCAATGGAAGCTACACCGGATCTACTCTAAAAATAGGAACGACAACTAACTTAGTTGCTTCGTACGGATACAGCAGCTCTACATTTAATAGCTTCACGAAAGTCTCTTTCACCGGAATTGCTGCGGATATCAATACAGCTCTAGCAACTTTGCAATACATCGCGGGAACCGCACAAGTATCTGGAACTACACCTTCAATTTCTATATCCGCAGTAGAAAATATTTCAGGTCTTGCGTTTAACTCATATAACAACCACTACTACAAGGCATATCAATATGGAACATCAGGTGTGGTTGTTGGAACAGATATCACCGACAGAAAACAATCCACAGCCTTAACATGGGCTGGCACTAAGACTTTCGCAGGTTTGACGGGATACCTCGTAACAATTACGTCTAGCGGTGAAGATTCATTCGTTTCGGCAACAATTCCTAGTGCACAAAATATCTGGATTGGCGCAAAGGATAACTGGACGGGGGGCGGCTACACCTTCGGTGAGGGTTATTGGGGTTGGGCCTCACCTGGGTCCCCTGAATATGGTGCCGGTTTCTCGTACGACTCGACGGCATCATCGGGGGTGACGATCAACGCAACCACCGGTCGCTATGTAAGTACTGGACGAACTGTAACTGCCAGCTACACAAGTGCAAACGCTGCGATTACTATGACCGGTGCTAACGGTGGAAGTTCAAATGGATATTACAACTGGTGCTCTAATGAACCGAATAACGCATACGGCTCAGTTGGTGAACACTCGGCGGTTACAAACTGGAGCGGCGGTACCTGCTGGAATGATCTCCATGAAGATAACAACACAAGCGTCAGTGGCTTCGTGGTCGAATGGGGAACAAGCGCAGCTGATGGCGGTTTCACCAATGCGGTAACTTCATCAGCTAAAGTCTATTTAGCGCCGACAATTTCAAGGGTTTCCGGCAACAATCAAATCGCCAAAACTTCTACCGGATTACCAACCTCGCTAAAGGCAGTGATTAAAGATTCAATGGGAACGGTTATTCCTGGTGCAACTCTTTCATGGGCGGCAACGTCAGGAACTGTTTCTGCAGCGACTTCAATTTCTGATGCCACCGGAAATGCAAACCTCACAACTTGGACGATGCCGGCATCGGTTGGTTATGACACTTTGACCGCTTCGTATGGCGGAGCAGGAAATCCATCAATTACTTTTAGCGCGTACGCAACCGCCTTTCCATTCAGCAACGGCGAAACTGATTCGGCCATCTCGCTGAATGGAGGCACCCAATACGCAGTCGCTTCAGGTTTGACAGTATTGCCTACTGCATGGAATTCACCATTCACTTTTGAGGCATGGGTCAATCCATCATCGGCGGGAAACGGTGCGGTGATTTTCAGTCAAGGGTCAGGTTCCAATAGATTTTATATAAAGCGTTACTTAGGTCAATTAATTTGGTATCGAGATGGTTGGAACCTAGGGTCAGAGCAGAACTGTGGTTACTTTCCTACCAATGACTGGACCCACGTTGCTCTCACTTGGGATGGCACATCAAGTGCTAAATGTTATTTAAACGGTGCACTCACTCTGAGTTCAGCAGGCTCTAATCAAAATACTACGACACTTTCAACGCCAACCGTAATAGGCCAATACAGCGCAATTGTTGGAGAGGCGAACTCATACTTCGCCGGTCAGATAGATGAAGTTAAGATTTGGGATAGCGCCAGAAGTGCGGCAAATATTGGTGTCGATCTCTCAACACACACTGATACTTCAACGGCGGGGTTGCTTGCTTACTATGACTTCAACGAAGGTGCCGGAAGTCGCATTTATAACTTAATTCGAAGCTCATCTTCGGCTACTGCACCAGTTGATTTCACTACCGTTAACTCACCAGCATGGGATTCTTCGCTGATACAAACAATTACAACTTCTGCGCCATATACAACAGTCACCTTTAAAAGATCACTACTCATTACATCCGGTGGCTGGCTTGTTCCGGCTGGCGTCTCAAATGTGTCCACTCTTGTGGTCGCCGGTGGCGGAGCAGGTGGTTCACGAGTAGGTGGTGGTGGTGGTGCAGGTGGATATGTTTATCGCGGTAGCACGATGCTCTCTGCTGGATTGCGAGAAACTATTACCGTCGGAGCTGGTGGGGTAGGAGTTGCTAATTTCGCAGGCAAAAATGGCGGTAACTCATTACTCGGTTTGCGATTTACCGCTATCGGTGGCGGTGGTGGTGGTGCATCAAATGGAAATGGTGAACGCACAGGACGAGCTGGTGGTTCTGGAGGTGGTTCTGGCGATACCGGAGCAAGTTATGGATCATCGACGCAAAATTCAACAGGCTCAACTGGTTTAGGAAATCGTGGCGCATCGGGCCAAGGAGGAGGTAATTGGAGTGCCGGTGGCGGTGGTGGCGCAAATGCAGTCGGTTTCGACGGCACCGATGGTACTTATCCCGGAGCTGGAGGAACAGGACAGCTTGAATCAATAACGGGTACGGCTATCTGTTATGCAGCCGGCGGTGGCGGTGGAATTTATGATTCCGGAACAGGTACCCGAAGCAATGGCGGGAGCTGTGGTGGTGCATACATCACCGGTGGTTCTGGCGCTAAGGGTGCCCTTACTGGTTATGTTGCAACGGCAAATACAGGATCGGGTGGTGGTGGAGCTGGTTATAACGATGCCGCCACTGGTGGAACTGCGGACCTACCGGGGGGAAGCGGTGGATCCGGCGTCATTGTTATCCGTTGGATAACTGCAACTAAACCAATCTTTACTCAACCCGCAAGTGACACGCTAACAGCGGGAATGTTTGAAACATTTACGGTCTCAAATAACCCCCTCTCACCATTGATTCGCAATTTCCGTTGGCAATCATCGACCGATACGGGTACCACCTGGGCAGATCTTGCCGCAGGTTCAGGATTTAGAACCCAGACTTATTCCACCCCAACACTCGAGACCACCACAAGTGGTATTCGATATCAATATCGCGTAATCGTTACCGACTCTGATACTGCTGGTCTGTTCATCATTGATACGAGCACGGCCGTGTATCTGATTATTAATCCAAGAATTGTAATTACGGGTAGCTACACAATTCAGAAATATGGCGCCACGCATGTTGATACTTTTACCACAGTGGCGGGAACTGGCACGGGAACTGAAACATTTACATTCTCACCGAATAACCGCACAGGTATTACATGGAATGGAAGCACGCCTAATCAAGCTACATTGACTATCGCTCGAACCCTTGGACCTGGTACCTATTACGAAACGATGACTGCGACGGATACAAAAGGAGCATTCACTCAACTTGGAATTGCAATTGTAGTAAGCAAGGCAGACACAATCACAGTTACATCATTGGGGCGGACAGACACCTTTACCGCAAGCGCACTTACATTTTCACCTGGCTATACGGTGAGTGGATTACAAAATAGCGATACGGTCACGTCGATCTCGTGGAGCTACTCTGGCACGGATAATTCTTCAACAGCTTATGGACCTTCGGCGACAAAACCGATCAACGCTGGTTCGTACACAATTACTCCTTCGGCAGCGATTAGTAATTCTGATTCATACACGGCAGTTGTCTTTACAACATCAACGCTGACCGTCAATCGTGCAACCAGAACTCTCTCTGCATCAATTTCTCCATCTCCGCTTAAATTTGGCGCTACCGCAACAATCTCTGCGACACCAAGTGCAGGTTCCGGAGATGGAACCCTTACCTACGCAAATGCAAACACAGATTCTTGTACAGTCACTGCCGCGAATGTTCAGGCGATTAAGTCGAGCGGTAGTTGTGGAATTACCGCCGTAATTGCGCGCGGAAATAATTATGAGACTGCGACTGCAACGACGGTAAATCTCACCTTAGCCAAAGCAGACACCTTGACTGTTTCTGTAAATGCAATTACTCCAGTGACCTACACCGGCAGTCCTGCAGCGGTCTCACCAACAGTGACAGTTACTGGGTTAGCTCTTACTAACTCTGTAGGAGCAAGTCCGACAACAATCTCCTATGTTTCACAAGGAGTGGTTGGTTCTACCTGCGCCCAGGGTGGCGCTTGTGCAATCGGAGATACCGGACCTGGTGGCGGAATCGTCTTTTATGATGCGGGGTCACAGCAATCTTGGGGAAGATATCTTGAAGCTGCGCCTGCGAACTGGTCTGGCGGTGCTGATAATCAAGCGAGTAACGTATCTAAATGGTGTGAAGCGACAAGCTCTGTCGATGGCACGATCTTTGGTGGACTCGCTAACGGCTACGGTTTTGGATACACCAACACTTACGACTCACGACTCAATGTTTGTACCGGTGGTGCGATCTACAAGGCTCGCACCTATCGAGGTGGCGGCTATACAAACTGGTATCTCCCAAATGCAACTGAACTTGCAGTGATGGCGAGTGCGAGCATCAGAACGTTAATCGGCTTGGTAAATGACGCTACAAAGTGGGGTTATTGGGGCTCGAATGAAGATCAATCCACTGGTTACATCGGCTCACTTGTTACTAGCGGCTGGGGCATTGGAGTAACCGTTAAAGGAGAGTCAGCTAAGAATTACACTCGACCGATTCACGCGTTCTCCCAAGGAGAAGTTGCGACAACAACTTTCTCTTCACCTCCGACTGATGCTGGCACTTACACGGTAAAAGCATCTAGTCTTGCACTGACCTCGGGTTCGCTCTCGGATTATCAAGGCGTTACCTACACTGATGGTTCTCTCTTGATTAATCGTGCAAAACAACTTTCATTGGTCATTGCTCAATACGCGGCAACGTTCGGCCTTCCATACAAAGTCATGGTTTATGGCGGATCGGGAACAGGTGCATTGACCGAAACAGTAACTGCAGGAACAGCCCTTGGATGCACCATCTCTGGCGACACCGTCACCTCAACATCAGTGGGAACATGTAACGTTTACGCGACCAAGGCGCAGGATAAGAATTATGAGACCGCCACCGCCGTGGCATATATATATTTCTTGACTTACTTTATTAACCAACCAGTTGCCGTATCTGCCGCAGCTAGTGATATCGCGCTGAGTGGCGCTACAGCGATGACGGTCGATACAACGACTCCACCAGCCATCACAGGACTATCAACTTTGACGCTCTCACTTGCTGGGGGAGGAACTTTCACAATCACTGGTAGCGGCTTTAGCGCCAGTGGTCTATCCGTAAAGTTCTGGAGAAATAAAATTGTAGTCCCGACTGGATCAACTGCAACCACCATCACCTTTAGCGTCAGCGATATAAGTGCATCCGGAGCAACCTCTGGGCGCATCTCAGTGATCACCGTTAACGGTCAAGCTTTCTCAACTGATACCCTCACAATTACGCCATAAATCTCTCATTGGCTTGGTTGCCTCTGCTCTTTCGCCTAGAATTCCCATCTGAATCCAGTCGGAAGGGGGATTGAAGTGCAGTTTTCACAGGCGCTCAATCCTCGACGGATTGCTCGATCACTCGTTACGGTTTTACTCCTGACCCTGTTGGAGACAGTTGCCGCACCACTTCTCGCGCCACACATCGCAACGCCTGCATCCCATGCGGTCTCTGGGTCGATTGAGGGAACTTCAGCAACAGCTCGAAGTTACATCATTATTCCCGCAGGAGTTGAATCTATTACCCTGACCGTCACTGGCGGTGGCGGTGGTAAAGGCGGCAACGATGTCAATGCTGGCGCAAAGGGCGGACTAGCTGGCCGAGTTGTCGTTACTTTTCAGGTAACACCGGGCGATGTAGTGGGGTTATTTCCTGGTGGCGCGGGTGCACCAGGTATTAATGATGCGAATAAGAACACAGGTGCAACTTCCGGAACTACTCTTAATGGCAATGGTGGTGCTGTAGCGGGCGGCGTGAGTTCGGTCCCATCAAGTTTTTTCAGCATTAATGGCGCGTCAACGCAGAATCCCGATTTTAGCGGTGGTGCTAGTGGCAAAGTCGGAGATACAGGTTCATCCGGTTCTGGTGGTGGTGGTGGAGCGGCATCCGTCGTTGCAATCAACAGAACCATTGTTGCAATTGCAGCGGGTGCTGGTGGTGGCGGTGGTGCCGGAAGCGCGACCGGTGCTGGTGGTACTCAAGGTGTTGATGCATATTCTGCTAACTCTAATCTTACGACTGGAGGAACTGGAAAGAGCAGTGGATCGGGATCCTCATGTACCTCTGCTACTACCGATGGTGGTAGCGGTGGCGGTGGTGGTGGTGGTTACTACGGAGGCACAGGTGGTAACTCTGATCTTGTTGGAAATGAGTGTTCAGGACGCGGCGGATATCGAGGCAACAGTTTTGTCGATGCATCAATAAGCTCGTCGATTACATCTTTCGATACATCTGGAACACCAACGTCTCCGCTCAATGGAACCATTACATATTCATATGATGTGAAACCATCGACATCGTGTACTCCATCCTCGCAAACCGTGGATATCTACACCGTACTCAAATTTGATGCTTCTGTGAGTTGCTCATGGACTGTTCCCTCAACAGTTTCAATCGTAGATATTTTCGCAGTAGGCGGCGGCGGTGGTGGTGGTGGTGATGGCGGAAGTGGTGGCGGTGGAGGTGCGGCCCTTTTACGTACAGCAGTTCCAGTAAACCCCAATAGCGCTCTTACAATCAAAGTTGGATATGGCGGCAATGGTGGGCTTTTAGGATCTCGAATATCTGGAGATGGAGATTCTTCGACGGTAATAACTAGTACCGGTGCGCTCTATTACGCAATGGGTGGAAATAATGGTGGCCAAAGAAGTACTGCTGGAGGAGCTGGCGGCACTGCTCCTAATAACGGAGCTTTTCCTGGTGGCGCTGGCGGAAGCTACGCGGTTAACTCGGGCAGCGTAGGAAATGCCGGAAGTTATGGAATCTCGAATTATTTCTACGGCACTCAAAATACTTATGGTGGCGGTGGCGGTGGCGGTGTCTATTACAACTCGAATACAAATGTAACCGGTCCCGCTGGTCGAAATGGCGGTGGCGCCGGTTGTAGTGATACTGCAGCTAATGGCATGACAGATGGTGTCAGTGGAACCGCGGGAACAGGTGGCGGTGGTGGTGCCGGTGGTGCTGGAGATGCAGGGCGAACAATCGGTGGCAAGGGTGGTTCGGGAGTTATTCTGATTCGCTACACGACAAATTCTCTCGATTCATTTCCCGCCTCACTTGCTTCAGCACTTGCAGGCCGTTGGTCGGCGGATGGATTGCAGGTGCTGGATTCGTCACGTAAGGGTTGGGTAGATTCCTCTGGTACATATGCAAATTCCTCAATCACAGGATCCCCAATTGTTACAACACAAGGAACTTTAGATGGAGGAAATTCAACAGGCTCTTCAAAGTCCAATTTGATAGTAGCTGGCGGTACCTCGGATAAAGTCACATTGGTTTCAGGTGCACTATCCAATTACACGCTGATGCATGTCGCTCGATATCCAAGAACAGCAATCGGTGGCAGTGCTATGACTGCGGGTCGGCTCATCACGGCAAGTAGTGGAAACTTTATTAGCGGCCACTACAACCTTTCGAATGAATCAACTGCACATCACACGAATGGCTGGATTGCTCCCAACGGCATCGCGAGCCAATATAAATGGTTGCTGTCGACAGATATGACAAAGCTCTATCGTGCGAACGGAAAAGATTTAACGTATAAGGGAGATGTATCTTCTGTATCCAGCGCCGTAGGTCCAACCGGACTTGGAGTGAATAATTATTCGGGCGAGAGCACAGATTGGCAGATGACCGATGTTTTGGTCTTCAATCGCCAACTAACAATAGGCGAACAGAAATTAATGGAGACATATTTAGCTCGAATTTATGGACTGACCCTTGATAACACAAGTCAAAGTTCGGATACGGATACTGCCTCCACCATGGGTTATGGAAATTACTACTTCTTTGGTAATTATGGAGTGGGAAATAAATTTAATGACATCTTCACAATTGAAGCATGGGTTAAACCAACGAGCGATTGCGATTCGACAATCTGCCAAATTGTGACCAAGGAAAGTACCGTATTATTTGGTATTCATAGCGGGTATCTCTATTGGATGTTAAATGGTGGCACTGTTGGTGGTTCTGCAAACTGGAACTCCACTGGAATAAGGATTAAACCATCTGAATGGCATCACGTTGCGATGGTGAAACAATTTGCAGGGGATAAGAATGGCTCACTTCTCTTTTACTTAGATGGAAAGCTTAGTTTTACTCAGGCGGGCACGCCATATAACGTTGGAACGAATTACAACAGCACTTCCGCTAGCTACGCGCTGGTCGATAATGATGATCAATGGCTATTTGTAGGTGGAAGATCTGGAAACACTCAATATTTTAAAGGTGATCTGGATGAAGTAAAGATTTGGAAAGTTGCACGTAGCGCTACTGAGATTCAGGGCGATATGAATTCAAATGACGGCAGCAACGTAAATCTGCAGATGTATTACAATTTTAATTCTGATAACTCTGCAATAATCAATGGACCGATTGTGCCGAATATGGCAGATAACGGCCTCGCACGAACAGATTTATACACTTACTACACTTCACAATTTGCGACTGTAGAGAGTCGAAGCACATCCGGGCCATACACATCAATTACTTTTCCGAGAACCATCATCACAAAAAACGGTGGTTGGAAAGCCCCGTCTGGAATTTCACAGGTTCAGACAGTCGTCGTTGGCGGTGGTGGCGGCGGTGGTGGTGGATACCAAGGCGGTGGTGGTGGAGCCGGTGGCTTTATCGAAACGCTTACGACTCTTGCAACAGGTGCGATCTACCCAATAACTGTTGGCACTGGTGGTCGTGGAACCATCAATATGGGTGTTACATCATCGACTGATTCATGGACGGCGACAAATGGAGACACAACAACTGCATTCGGTTTGATCGTACTCGGCGGCGGTCGAGGTGCTTCTGAGTTTGATACCAACAGTGGTTCTGGATATATCAATACAACACGTGCTGCACTATCAGGAGGTTCAGGCGGTGGTGCTGACTGGGGTACTGGAAACTCAACCCCAGGATCAGGCACATCAGGCCAAGGTAATAATGGCGGTAATGGTGGCGGCGGCGGTGGTTTGTTCTACGGTGGCGGTGGCGGTGGTGCCGGATCCGTCGGTAAAGATGGTTCTGGCACTAAAGGCGGTAACGGTGGTGCGGCAAAGTTAAGCCAAGTTACCGGTACCTATCTTGCAGGTGGCGGTGGTGGTTCAGTTCGAAGTGCTAATGCGACAACATTTATTGGTTATGGTGGCGATACAACGACCTCATCTGCGCAAGGTGGCGGCGGAAATAGTGGATACAGCGATAACGCACTTCCCGGAGCAACAGGCGGCCCAGTGAATGGAACTGCAAATACCGGTGGCGGTGGTGGTGCAGGCCTGAGTATGAATGGATCCAATCAAGGGTATGGAGCTGCTGGTGGCTCTGGATTAGTTGCGCTTCGATATATCACAGCGCTTCTTCCTTCTTACACAAAGCCATCAAATGCATATCTCAACGTTGGTATGACAGAGACATTTACTACCAATGTTGCCGTTGATAGCGCAACGGTTGGACTTACTCGCACCTTCAAGTGGGAATCCACAACACCAACAGCTAGCGGTAATTACACTGTTTTGAAAACCGGCACTGGTGCAGCAAATGCTGCTTATAGCTGGGTACCTTCAGATACCTCAACCACAGGTTCTGGTTATCTATACAGATTAACCGTTACGGATTCAGATACTTCGGGGCTATTTATTACAGATTCATCTACCGCTTACGCAGTGATTAATCCGACGTTGACCATGAGCGGTGTCAATGTGATTAAGAAACAAATCAATGTCGCTCGCAACGAAACCTTTACTATTGCGGCAGGAACACCTGGATATCGCTACACACTTTCGCCTACGTTGCCAGGGGTGACAATTGACACTGCGACAGTAGGCTCAACTCTCCTTAAAATTTCAGATACTGCCTCCGTTGGCACCTACATTGAAACTCTGACGGTGACGGACTCTGTATCCGCAAGTGTCTCAATCCCAATCACTCTTACGATTTCTGCTCCACCTAATTTGGTGAACTCATCAAGTATCATTGAAAATAACTTAATTTTCAATATCGATATGGCCAATAGTGCTAGCTACTCTCGTTCCGCGGGAACAATTAGCGATATCAGTGGCACAAAAAAGCAAGTCACTATAAATGGCGGTGCAACTTTTAGTGACGATTATTCCGGAATATTGAAACTCAGCTCGAGCCAATACTTGAGTGCGACCGGATTTTCGAGTTACCCATCATTTACCGTCGAAAGCTACATAAATCTTCAATCGATCGGAGGAAGCCAGGCTTGTGTAATTGGTAGCGAGCAGTCAGCGACCAATGTTCCTTTCTTCATTTGTCTAGATCCTGGTCGAACAGTTTTCGCAGGTTTTTACAACGGATCTTGGACTTACAAGAGAACTTCTCAAACAATTCCACTCGGTTCATGGACACATTTACTCGCTACCTTTGACTCTACGACAGCCGGTACCAGAATGGAGGTGTACATCAACGGAGTAGTTGCACCATTGAGCGACAGTGCAGAGAACGCCGGTTTAGTTCCACCTGCTGCGACGAACGATAGAATTTTTATAAATAAATGGTTCTATACCACCACTGGGGTGACTACCGCGATGGATATCGGCGTGATTCGAATTTACAGCGCGCCTTTTACGCAGGCAAAGGTGACTCAGAATTACAACGCCACCAAAGATCGTTTCGCCGCTCCAAACCAGAGTCAAATTAAGCCGGTCAAGAAATATGGGCTTTTGTCCCTTGAATCCTTCACGGCAACTGCTGGTGGAGACACCAAAACAATCTCATTTGCAAC
>CAJBMC010000068.1 GCA_903954055.1 uncultured Actinomycetes bacterium
AGTGGCGGTAGTCCAGGGATAATCGGAGTCTTTAGATGAGCGACAGATTTTTTGAGCGCCTGCAAGGGATCCATATCGCGAGGTACTCCAGCTGGTGGCGAACCGAGCCACTCTGCCCGGCCATCGTGTTCAGTCAAAGTAGTTTGACTGCGGACTCCAATAAATGAATATCGCGACCAAGCTCCACCGTGTTCTGCAGATTCCAATAAGAATGTTCCCGGATTATTCTTCGCTAACTTTTTATAGATGCCGAGCGGAGTTTCGCCATCGGCAAGCACTTTGCGATAGACCGGGATGACATTGTTAGCGCGAGCGTATTCGCGAAACTCTTCCAGCTTCACGAAATTATTTCTCAATACTTCTGTGGAAACATGTGCGGTCGCCGGTATGACAAGCGGCTCCGGTCTGTTCCACCTTGAGAAGAAGTGCATCGCCATCGCAGTCGATAGCTATCGAAATTACTTTCTGAGTGTGGCCAGAAGTGGCGCCCTTCTCCCATATTTCATTACGGCTCCGGGACCAATATGTTGCACGTCCACTCTCCATTGTGATGGCAAGTGATTGCGTGTTCATATATGCAAGCATGAGAACTTCACCAGTTGCAACGTCTTGAGCGATTACCGGAATAAGGTCGAGCCCATCTTTGAGCAGCGCTGATACTGCTGGTGTGAGTTCGATGGTCATAGTCGTATTCTGCCTTACAGGCTTGCGCCTTTGCGTACTGGATATCCAGCTACATCGAGATAACGCTTGATATCTCCAATTCGGTGCACTCCAAAGTGAAAGATGGATGCAGCAAGGAGAGCATCTGCACCGGCATCAAGGGCAGCGGCAAAATCTTCCTGTGAGCCGGCACCACCGCTAGCAATCAACGGAACCCGTGAAATTGCTCGGACCGCCTTAATCATTCCGATGTCATAACCGGCGCGAGTTCCATCAGCATCCATCGAGTTGAGAAGTATCTCCCCTACGCCGAGAGCGCATGCCTTCTCTACCCAGGCAAGTGCATCGAGCCCCGCACTTTCGCGACCACCATGTGTCGTAACTTCAAATCCAGATTCTGTCTTCGCTCTACGCGCATCTACAGAGAGCACAAGGACTTGCGAACCGAAACGATCTGCAATCTCTGCAATTAATTCCGGGCGAGCAATCGCCGATGTATTGATGGAGACTTTATCGGCGCCGGCACGAAGAAGTCGATCAACATCTTCTACCGAACGAATTCCTCCGCCGACGGTGAGTGGAATAAAAACTTCTTCCGCAGTCCGTCGAACAACATCGAGCGTTGTCTCTCTTCCGGCAACACTTGCAGAGATATCTAGGAAGGTAAGTTCATCTGCGCCTTCGGAGTTATAGAGCGATGCCATCTCCACCGGATCGCCGGCATCTACAAGATTTGTGAAATTGACACCTTTGACAACTCGTCCATCAGTGACGTCGAGGCAGGGAATAATGCGAACTGAGAGCGTCACTTTTTTGTAAGCTCCAAAGCTTCCTCAAGTGTGAAAGCTCCAGCATAGAGCGCCTTACCAACGATGGCGCCTTCAACACCTAGCGACCTCAACGCTCCCAGTGCAGCAATATCATCGAGTGAAGAGATGCCGCCGCTTGCGATGACAGGTTTCTTGGTCGCAGCACATACCTCGCGCAAGAGTTCTAGGTTGGGCCCTTTCAGTGTTCCATCTTTTGTAACATCGGTGACGACATAGCGCGCGCAACCATCACCTTCGAGGCGTTCGATAGTCTCAAATAAATTTCCGCCTTCTTCGGTCCAGCCTCTTGCTGCCAGGGTATGGCCACGGACATCTAGCCCGACTGCGATGCGATCGCCAAATTCTGCGATTACCTTGGAGGTCCATTCTGGATTTTCCAGTGCGGCAGTCCCTAAGTTAACGCGGCGACATCCGGTCGCGAGTGCTCGCATAAGTGAAGCATCATCGCGAATTCCTCCAGAGAGTTCTACTTTAATATCAAGTCGACCAACGACATCTGCAAGTAGAGCGCTATTTTCGCCGCGCCCAAATGCGGCATCAAGATCTACGAGGTGAATCCATTCGGCACCTGATGCTTGAAAATCGAGAGCGGCATCGAGTGGTGAGCCGTAAGAGGTTTCAGCAGAGAGCTCTCCTTGTACTAAGCGAACCGCTCTTCCATCTTTGACATCAACTGCGGGCAGAAGTTCTAAATAACTCATAGCGTCGCTATCCAATTCTTAATGAGGTGCAAGCCAGCACTTCCTGATTTCTCGGGGTGAAATTGAGTTGCACTGATTACGCCATCTTCAATAGCTGCTAGAAATCTACCTTCGTAATCTGTCCACGATTGAAGTGCGGTGGTAGCAAGTGGTTCAGTGACACCATACGAATGCACGAAGTAGAACGATTCACCTTCGACCCCTTTAAAAAGTTCGCTACCCGCGGCCGCATCAACTGAATTCCAACCCATATGAGGCAGAACTCTTGCCGTTAATTTCTCTACAGTGTTCGGCCAGATGCCAACGCCCTCATGGCTTCCATGTTCGACGCCTTGTGCGAAGAGAATCTGCATTCCAACACAGATGCCGAGGGTTGGGCGCGAGCGAGCCATCCGCTCTCGTACTAGCTCATCACCTTTAACAGATTTAAGACCTTGCATACATGCAGCAAATGCGCCGACCCCTGGAACAACGAGCCCATCTGCCTCCACAGCAATCTGATAGTCAGAGGTGAGGAGAACTTCGCTTCCAGATTGTTCGAATGCGCGGAGCGCTGATCGTAAATTTCCGGAACCGTAATCGAGGATGGCAATCGCCATTGAATTACAGAGTTCCCTTGGTCGAAGGAATTCCAGAGGTGCGACCATCTATTGCAACTGCATCACGAAGGGCGCGAGCAACTGCTTTGAATTGAGCCTCAAATACATGGTGCGCATTTCGTCCTTCAAGAACGCGGACATGGAGCGCGATTCGAGCTTCAGCAACAATGGATTCCCAAATATGTCGTCCGAGAGTTGTATCAAAGGTTCCGATGAGTTCAACGATCTCTGGTTGACGATGAACGAGATATGGGCGACCAGAGAGATCGACCGCTGCCTGCACGAGTACCTCATCGAGCGGAACCATCGCATCGCCAAAGCGTCGAATGCCCGCCTTATCGCCTAACGCTTCGCGCAACGCCTGACCAAATGCGAGCGAGGTATCTTCAACAGTGTGGTGTGAATCAACATCGATATCACCAGATGTTTTAATGGTGAGGTTAAAACCTGAATGCTTTCCAAGTTGCGACATCATGTGATCAAAGAATGGAACTCCGGTATCAACGGAGATTTCACCAGTGCCATCTAAGGTGAGGTCGACAAGAACGCTTGACTCTTTTGTGGTGCGCTCGACTCGTGCTCTTCTCACTAGTTCATTACTCATTGGGGCTCCTATTTACCTTGATTTACTTCTTTAAAATTTGCGTCAGGGATTCAATAAAAAGTTTATTTTCGGCGGCGCTGCCAATAGTCACTCGTAAGTACCCTGATAATCCCACATCACGAATCAGCACCCCGGCATCCAAGAGCGATTTCCAGAGAATTGGCGCCGGAATATCGAATCCTGAGAAGAGCAGGAAGTTTGCTTTGCTCGGAAGCACATTGAGACCAAGTAATTGAAGCTGGCTCTTTACCCACTCGCGACTTTCGATCACAGTAGAGACATTACCGAGTAGTTCACCTTGAAATTCAAGGGCCACTTCAGCTGCCGCTTGAGTAAGTGCGCTTAGGTGATACGGGAGGCG